>CAYWBF010000417.1:0-2637 GCA_964456085.1 uncultured Eubacteriales bacterium | reverse complement strand
TAAAAAGGCGACTAACCACTGTAGGTTAAGCCGCCTTTTTGTGTGCGTCAAAATGTTTATATTATGCTATACACGTTTCGTCGTTATATACAATAAATCAAGTAGAATATTGGAGACTTTTTACAAAGTTAAATTTAATATATTGACATCTGTATACTAAATGAATATACTGAATACAATATACAAAATATTGTATTTTAAAATTAGCTTTAGGGGAATCATATATGATAAACGAACGACTGATGCAAAAGGTGGGTATTGCAACTCAGTTACTTGCTGGCTGTATTATCAAGTTTGAGAATAATGACAAGCTTCCTACTATATCTGAGTTGTCAGACGAGCTGGAGCTTTCTAGGGGAACTGTCCAGGGAGCTTTTGCTATTCTTAAGGACGTGGGGGCTATTGAGCTGCAGCCAAGGGGGCACTTAGGCTCATACATAAAGAAAATCGATTACGGTAAGCTTTTAGAGATTTCCGGTATTAGGGGGCTGGTAGGCGTAATGCCGCTGCCTTATTCAAAGCGGTACGAGGGCTTTGCCAGCGGTGTTTGCAGTGCCCTTGAACAGTCCGGGTTAGCTGTTAATTTTGCATTTATGCGCGGCTCAAGCAATCGTTTGGGCGGCCTTTTAGAAAATAGATATGATTTTGCTGTTATGTCAAAGCTTTCTGCAGAGTATTATTTAGAAAAGGGTCATAACCTTCGTGTTGTAAAAAAATTTGGCAACCTATCATATGTAAATGACCACGTTGTTCTAACAAGAGAAGATTTTTCTGGAGATTTTCATTGCGCCAAGGTTGGTATAGATAATTCTTCGGTAGACCAGATGTTTTTAACACAGCGGTATTTCAAAGATACAAATGTAGATATGATACCGCTTCTATACAATCAAATAGTAGGTCATTTGGTTTCAAAGCGTATTGACGCTGCTATTTGGAACCTAGACGACGTAGACCTTAAGGCTAACAAGCTTTCGGCTAAGGTTATAGACGATATTGCAATTAAATACTCAGCTACAGAAGCAGTTATTGTGTGTATAAGTGGTAATGAGCTGGTACACGGGTTATTAAGTAAATTCCTAGACGTGCCACATATTTTAAATATTCAAAGGAAAGTAATTTCAGGGGAGCTTCTTCCCAAATATTAAATATATTTAAAGAAAGGAGAATTTTTATATGGACATTATGATACGAGTTAACATTCTTAAGGATGCAGGTCAGCTTTCCCAAGAAAATTATGAAACCGTAAAAAATGTAATTGCTTTACTTGAAACCAAGCATAAGCTTTTAGTTACAGACGAAAGCGCTTCACAGCTTATTACTCATCTATGTGCAGCCTTAGAGCGTATTGACAAAGGAGAAACTGTAGCGCCTGTGGATTCTGATGTATACGCAGAATTTACAAAGGAAGCTGCATTTTCAAAGGCGTCTGCTATCTCAAAGGAGCTTGTCAGCTTAATAGGCAAGGTTCCGGCAGAAGAAGGGCAGTATTTAACCATACATATTGCTACATTGCTTACCATTTGTAACGCCGTTTAATTCCTATGCATTTCTATGCTCTAAAATTGCAGAGCATATTAGTGATGGCAAGTCAGTTAAATTGTATTTGCCTTTATATGTACGAATTGTTCTTATAAAAAAGGAAAGGGGTGAAATTATGAAAAAAATCGTTGTTGGAGGCCAAATAGAAAAGCAAAAAATTGCTGATTTGGTAAAAAGCATCGGCGGTGATTCTGTAGCTGTAACTATTAAGGGTGATATTGAGGCAGCTATGGATATAAAAAGCGGAGCTGCTGATTTGTACCTTGGCGCATGTAATACCGGCGGCGGAGGTGCTTTGGCACTGGCCATTGCATTACTTGGAATGCAATCATGTGCAACTATTTCCATGCCCGGAATTATAAAAAGCGAATCCGAAATCAAAGCCGAGGTAGATGCAGGCAAAAAAGCCTTTGGCTTTACGGCGCAGCACATTGACGCTGTTGTTCCGATTATTTTGAAGTATGTACTATAGCACAACAAAGCAATAGAGCAACTTAACGAAACATAGTTCGGTAACTTCTCAAAAAACGCCATGACTAAAGGCGTTTTTTGAGAAGTTAGCTGACTAATGTTTTGAAAATTGCTATATTACGAATACAGGAGGAAATTGTATGGAGTTTCTAAAATATATAGTTATTGCACTTTTGGGAGCACTGGCTTCTGTTTTGTCAAATACGGGTGTTGCTGTTTTTAACGACGGCTTTAGACCTATTGTTCCGGAATACCTTGACGGACGCAT
Source organism: uncultured Eubacteriales bacterium (assembly GCA_964456085.1). GTDB lineage: Bacteria > Bacillota > Clostridia > Lachnospirales > CAYWBF01 > CAYWBF01. Next base: position 359 of record CAYWBF010000417.1, on the reverse strand, counting down.
GGATAAAAAGGTTCTGGCCGCTACCTCCTTTGCTATAAGCTTTGGTTTGGTTATTGGCTTTGGTATTCCTGTTTCTATTGCCGCTTCTATTATTTTAATACATAGTATTCTGTTGGGAACGGATATTATTGGAGCCTTTTGTCCATCTGGAAGAAACGGCATTATAATATCTGCCGTTGTAGGCGCTGTTTATGGTGTAGGACTTGTTTATGGCCTTGAGGCTGTAGTTGAAGTGTTTAAACAGTTCCCTATTGATGTTCTTACTCCAATGGGTCAGGTTGGAACCCCTATCACTGTAGCTTTTGCTGTATTCCCTGCGGTTGCTGTTGCCCTTCAATATGGTTTCACTAAAGGGCTTA
>CAYWBF010000416.1:0-2647 GCA_964456085.1 uncultured Eubacteriales bacterium | reverse complement strand
GTCGGAATGTAAAGATTTTATAATTCGCTGGTTTACTCAAAATAAAATTATGGGAGTGAAATTAAATGAGCGTTAACAACAACGATACTGATTTGGACGCATTTGAGCTGGAAGCGGAACAGGATAAAGGCTCTAAAAAGGGAGGAGGCAAGAAACAAGCCCAATCCAAAAAGGGGACTGATAAATCAGTAGCACCCGGAGGTATAGGCTTTGACAAAAAATCCGCCCTTGCAAACGCTTTAGCCGGCATAGAGAAAATGTACGGCAAGGGCGCAGTTATGCGCCTTGGTGACAGCACAAAAAACAACAACGTGCCGGTTATTCCAACGGGGGCATTAAGCTTGGACATTGCCCTTGGGGTAGGCGGCGTGCCTAAGGGAAGAATTATTGAGATATATGGCCCAGAATCTTCAGGTAAGACAACTGTCGCGCTGCATATTGTGGCGGAGGTGCAAAGCACTGGCGGTATTGCTGGTTATGTTGACGCTGAGCACGCTATGGATCCTATTTATGCTAAAAAGCTTGGGGTTAACATAAACGAGCTGTACATATCCCAACCCGACGACGGTGAGCAGGCGTTAGAAATTGCCGAGGCTATGGTGCGCTCTGGAGCTATTGATGTGGTAGTAATCGACTCTGTTGCGGCTCTTGTACCTAGAGCGGAGATTGAGGGGGAAATGGGAGACAGTCACATGGGGCTTCAAGCGAGGCTTATGTCCCAAGCACTTAGAAAGCTCGCAGGTATTATTAACAAAACCGACTGTACAGTTATTTTTATAAATCAGCTTAGAGATAAAATAGGTGTAACCTTTGGGGGCGGCGAAACAACAACAGGTGGACGTGCTCTAAAATTCTATGCATCTGTGAGAATTGACATAAGAAAGGTTGACTCCATAAAGATAGGCACAGATTTTGTTGGAAACCGCACAAAAGTTAAAATAGCAAAGAATAAGGTTGCGCCGCCATTTAAAATTGGTGAGTTTGATATTATGTACGGCGAGGGTATTTCAAGAGAGGGCGATATTCTTGACCTTGCGGTGGAAATTGGGCTTGCGAATAAGTCTGGGGCATGGTTCTCCTACGGCGAAACCCGTCTTGGGCAGGGTCGTGAAAACGCTAAGCTATACTTAAAGGAAAATAAGGAATTGCTGTTTGAACTGGAAAACAAAGTTAGAGAGCATTATAGCCTTCCAACAAGAGTGCAAAACGCCGCCATAGAATTTAAGCGTGAGGATACTAGCAGTATAGATTCAGATGAAAAAACGCAAAATAAGCCAAAGGAGAAGGCTCCAAAGAGTGACAGGGCAGATAAGATAGACGAGGACAGCATAGAGCTTTCGGAATATTAGTGAGGTAGCGCTATGAGAATGTATGATATTATTTCAAAAAAGAAAACCGGTGGAGTCTTAGCAAAGGAAGAAATTGAATTTGTAGTAAATGGCTTTACCGCCGGAGAAATACCGGACTATCAAGTGTCGGCGCTGCTTATGGCTATATGCCTAAAGGGCATGAACGATGAGGAAACAGCCACACTAACCCTTGCCATGGCAAACAGCGGAGACTTGGTTAATCTTTCGGAGATTCCTGGGATTAAGGTCGATAAGCACTCCACAGGTGGGGTGGGGGACAAAACAAGTCTTATAATCTCGCCAATTGTGGCGGCCTGCGGCGTTCCTGTGGCAAAAATGTCCGGGAGAGGTCTTGGGCATACAGGTGGCACGGTGGATAAGCTGGAAGCTATCCCCGGCATGGAGACAGCATTTTCGAGAGAGGAATTTATTGAAATCGTAAAGAAGTACGGCTTATGCATTGCTGGGCAGTCGGGAAACCTTGCCCCAGCGGACAAAAAGCTGTACGCTCTCCGTGACGTAACGGCGACGGTGGACAGTATACCTCTAATCGCCGCAAGTATAATGAGCAAAAAAATAGCAGCTGGATCCGACGCAATTCTGTTGGACGTAAAAACCGGCAGCGGTGCTTTTATGAAAACACTTGAGGACTCTATAAGCTTAGCAAAGGCAATGGTTGCAATAGGTGAGCAGGTGGGCAGAAATACTGTAGCCTTAATTACGGATATGGACAGACCACTTGGGGAGGCTATTGGAAATTCCTTGGAGATTATTGAGGTAATAAACACCTTAAAGGGCAACGGGCCAAAGGATTTGACTGCCGTGTGTCTTGCACTTGCTTCAAACATGCTGCTGTTAGCACGGAAGGGCAGTCTGTCGGAATGCGAGCTTTTGGCTAGAGAGGCTTTAACCTCCGGCAAGGCATTTGAGGCTTTTCTTAAAATGGTGGAGGGACAGCGAGGCAGCAAGGCATATATGGAGAATCCGCAGCTTTTTGAAAAGGCAAAGGAAAGCTATGGCCTGTTGGCTCCCCATGAAGGCTATATTAAGGAAATGAATGCCGAGGGCTGTGGGGTTGCTTCTGTACTGCTGGGAGCGGGTAGAGAACGTACAGACCAAAGAATTGATTTTTCCGCAGGAATTATTTTAAAAGCTAAAACTGGAGATTTTGTAAGGAAGGGGCAAGTAATTGCAACCCTACATTCATCTATGGAGTCAAAAATAAAATCGGCAGAAAAGCTGCTGCTGGAATCCATAACCTTTTCAAGTGAAAAGCCAGTGGATAGAAAACTGATTTT
>CAYWBF010000415.1:0-2661 GCA_964456085.1 uncultured Eubacteriales bacterium | reverse complement strand
AAATGAAATATCAAAGGCTACTATTTTGGCTGAGCGTGGGCATCGTTGTTGGAAATGTTCTGTATTGGGTACTTGCATTTGCCGGGTTGTCTACAGCAGCGGGGGAAGTTGAGCTTGTTCCGGGGCATACTGCATGGTTTTGGTCGTTTCCATTGCCTGACCTTTGGTGCACCGTCACAGCGGCGCTAATGGCGTTTGCCATAAAGACAAAACGTGAAGCGATGGCTGCGGTTTGCGCATTGTTAACCGCTTCGGGCATAATATTTCTGTCGTTAAATGAGATATGTTTCGGCATTTATACTGGCATGTTTTTTCTACCATTACAAGATATATGGATTGATTTGGTTATAAAAATAACTAATTTAGCTATTGGAACATTCTTTATTAAGCAATTTTCGGGAGAATTAAGTACGGGAATGTTTCACAGAGCAAGCGCAAAATAGAGAGGGATGTAGGATACGTTAAGAATCATTATCTGTCCTTCCGAAAATATTGGGGGGGCTCCGAACTCAACAGCGGGTTGATGTTGTGGCTTGACCGCGTGGCAAAGAAAAAGTCCACTACACTACAAAAATGATACCCAACCGTGTGTTTATTGAGGATAATTTAATCCTCATCGGTCCGCCTGGAACAGGAATGACGTACATATGATAAACAGCACGTTACGAAATTGATTACCGAGTGGAAAGATACGGTTGCAATGCTATACAGAAAACGCAAGGTAAAAGAGGGCGGCAATCTCCCAAATTAGGGGGATTGCCGCCCTCTTTTGCTTTGCCCCAAAAGCAAAAAATGAGCAATGCAATAATCGAATTATGAAAATTTCCACGGTTACCCCATTATTGAGTAATCGGGGGATTTTTTGTTGTCTGAAAATCAAAAGCAAACGGAGGTGAGATAACAGATGCTAGGAGTAACATGCGAGCAAATCGAAACATCCAAAGCAGTAATGTTGAGGACTATATCCTCTCGCACGAGCCTAACAACGTCAAATGCATAGGCCGCGCCTACTATCTCAAAGACAACAATTCCCTTGAAATATCAAACGGTTCGTGGAAATGGCACAGTTAGGGAATATGCGGTAAAAATGTGGTGGACTAGATGTTCACAACTATTACAACATTGCCACCCACGTTAATCTTGACCTCCAAACAATCGCTTTCAATGTCAAAAAGAGCCTTTACAACAGATTAAAGCACCGACTGCAAAAGAACAGAGAATCTCAAACAGGTATATTAACGTAAGTTCGGCAAATTTATAGAAAAAAACATAAAAAAGCAAAAAAAGGCACTCCCCTAAAAAAAGAGTTTACTCTTAGCACGAAATAATTAATTCAAAGAGATAAGATAATTTGAAAAATGTAAAGAAGGTTTATTCGACAAAAATGAATACTTTGCTAGCCACGATACAAGATTAACAAAAAAGTTTGAAATGCTCCTATGCCGGGTATGCTCAATTTGACAAATATTCTTTAGAAAGTCATTTACTGATTCTATAATTGCTCTTTTTCTTAAAAGTAGTTTGTCTGACATATCCATAAGCTTGTTTTTCATGTTTTTCTTGATTTTTGTGATTAATTGTATACCTTTTGAAAAGAGATGCTCAAATAATTTTGACAATATGTAACCTCTATCTGCAAACAATTTTCCTGTAATCTCGCGACATAAGGAGTGTATAACTTTGGTATTTCTATCATCAATGTTGCTAGGTGTTATACAAAATGACAGAAGTTCACCTTTTTCATTTATTATCAGATGCAATTTAAACCCATAAAACCACCCGGTAGAGCTTTTGCCTCTTTCTGCAAAGCCATCGAAAACCTTATGGCTGTATATCCTTCTATTATGGCAAACCGCAGGAAGCTATGCACTTGATTTATACAACCAATCCGGTTGAAGCGTATCAATGGCAGTTACGCAAGTTTACAAAAACCAAAACTATACTGCCTAACTATGACGCAATTCGCATGGTTGTGTATTTCTCTATCCGGCAAATATTCAAGAAGTGGACAATTTCTGCAAGAGATTGGGTCATGGCTTACAGTCAAATTATGATGTTTTTCGCAGTCGTTTTGTAGCTTAAAGTCAAGACCGTTGGGGCTGACCACACCCGGTGTTTATCCGTTTGGGGCTTACTGCTACAACGAAAAAACCGACAAACATTAGCCTGCCGGTTCAGCGTATAAGCCGTGGTGTGCGTCGGGTTGCTCTCCAGCATTCCGCTGCTTGACCACACTAAAAGTATTACCAAAAATTTAGTTGATTATTTCGTTTACACAAAATGATGTTCACTCCTAGAAATTTAAATATATAACTATTTATTAAATATATTATTCTTCCAGAACCTCTGATTTTCACCATAACTAGAAGGTTAATTGTTGAGAGGTCTTAACCTGTTGACATTGGTTTTTAATGTGTAATATAATTTTTTAAGTCATAATCTCTTTATGGCTTGCTTGCTATGCCATTTTTTTATTAATTCCATTCAAATTGTAGTCTCTGTATTATCAATTTGTTTCTGTGTTTATTCAAATTGACATGGATTTCTCAACGACTTGTTTTTACGATTTTATGCAAAAAATCGGTTAGGATATAGTCTATTGCAATAATTTCAGAACATCTTGTGGCGCTTGATTTGCCTGTGTCAGAATAACAACCCCTG
>CAYWBF010000414.1:0-2666 GCA_964456085.1 uncultured Eubacteriales bacterium | reverse complement strand
GCTGATTAATTCATATAAAATTTATTACAATGAAAATGAATTGTCCAGAACCCAGCAATCTTTTCATCTAAAATATATAATAAAAAGGTATAATCAGCAGATATATAAATCCCTTTTGATGTTTGGTAAGGATTTTTCAAACATCAAACTCTATCATAATAAATCTACTGGAAGCTTTAGCTTCATTAATAACTCTGTCTTTTCAAAAAAATCCATTACCCTTAATAATATCATTTTTTCATATAAACAAGCCTTATATCAACTAATTAGCCAGCAAAGGCGGCTAACTGCTCCACAAAAAAATAGTTGGACAAGCTTTCTATCAACATCAATTAATAATTTAACTAAGCATAGCCAAAAGCAAAAAGCTACCCATTTATTTTTGAAAGCTTTATATGCCACCATCCTTAAGGAAGCTAATAGGGCCTTCCCTCACCCTAAATCACATCAGCACATATTCAAAAATTTAAGCAATTCAATAAATGCTAATTATATTAACGAGCACCTGCTAGTTAGTATAAATAGCAGCCATGCAAAATACATTCTTAATTCGTGGTTAAAGTTTGGTAATACCAAATGGAGCATTAAACTTTATGTTAATGATTGGTCAAAAAACTTTAAATCCATTAATGCTTCTAACAATTTTAAAAAAACAGCTTATCTATATAGAAGCTTTTTTTTAAATAGAGGTGACTTATTTCAAGAGATTAGCATACATAGGGAAATAATTAATTCACAAAAATTTAGGTGGGTACGCTTGATTTCAATAACAGACACTAAATCAACTATGTATGGGCGCTACATTAAAAAAATTAATTTGCCACACCCAATATTTTTAAATATTTTAAATACCAGCATATTTAATGATTCCGACAAGGCTATAAATAACCCAAGCAACTTGCAAAGTAAAACGTCTATTGTTTTTATTTCAAAAGTTATTTACTCAAAATATGGAGTTGCCTATGTATCAGGGCATAAGCCTGTTAATCAAAACAGCTCTTACATAAATTTGTTTACAGTGCAACCAACGCTTAAATTTCTTCAAAAGCAGCATAGTATGTCGGATGAAATGTTGGGCAAGGCTCTTAGCAAAACTTCCTTTAAACAAACTATCCACGAAATTGTTAATGAAAATGTAATGAATATGATTAATAGCGCATTTTCTTCATACCAAAGCGTTTCAAAATCCGAAGCCGAAATAAGACTACGCTCAATAGAAAAAGCCATAGAGCAAAACAAACTTGCTTTTGAAGCCGAAAAAAATAAAAGCGCCAGTAGGTCGGCTTTGACTTCTACTATTGACATGGAAAACCTGTTTGCAGAAACCTATAAAAGGCTGGAAAGAAGACTGGCGTCTGAAAAACGCAAAATAGGCAGATAGTTAGGAGTTATTAGCAGCAATGAGTGCGCAAGACTTAGAAAGACTTCTGGATAGCGATACAAAAATAGAAAAAGCAGTAATTACAATATTAGAGGCGTGTAAGGTAACATTGCAAGACGGTACGTCTATTAGCTACGCTTCAAAGGAAAAAATACCTGCCCAGTTTAACCCTACAGAAATCAAACTGGATTATATAAACAATTACAAAACGCCGCCTGACACCCAAACGCCAACAGACAAGCAAGCAGGAAAAACGGAAGATAAGGGTAGGAATTCATTAAGCTTACAGCTTATGTATGACTCTACAGCAGAAAATTCAATCAGTAATGAGTTGGATTTAAATATAGGCATAATACGGAAGTTTATAGGGCTTACGGTAACAGATATAGTAATAGGCGGTACTTCTATGAAAAAGCCGCCTTTAGTCCAATTTTCTTACGGAAGCATAAGATTTGTGGGTTATATTTCACGAGTAGGTGTTGAATGTTCTCGGTTCAGCTCTGAAGGTCATGTTATAAGGGCAACCTTGGATATTACAATGGAAGAATATGTTGGAGGTAAGGGCAGTTCTACAAACTCTGGCGGAAGCAAGCCATCCCAGGGAAAAATAAACCCATCCCCGTCAGCGAAGGAAAGCTCAAAATTGCCCTAAATTAATATGTAGCTCTGGAGTGCACTATATGAACAATAATAATATGACAATGTTAAAGCTGGCAGAGAAATACAGCTATTTTTCTTATCCGGAGTATAGCGTAAAAATAAACGGTAAGGAGATTGAACGAAACCTTCTGGGTAATGAGCTAACTGTAGAAATCCCAGCATCCTTTCAGGCAGGGTATTGCAGCTTTGTATTAAAAAATGAATATATGTTTGGTAAGGAGAAAAAGCTAGAGCTAAATGAAAAACTGTCTGACACTGTGTCCCTAGGCAATTTAGTAGAAGTTGAGCTGTCTTACAAGGGTAAGGAAAAAATCTGCGTCTTTAAAGGATATATAGATTCTATATATATGGACTATACCTCTTTGGAGGGCACAACCTTAAAGGTAGAATGCTTGGACGGCAAAGGTATTATGATGAACAGCTTTCACTCTGAAACCAAAAAGGAAATAAAAAAATACAGCCAAGCTGTATCAGAAATCTTCAAAGGCTACGCTTCATTGATAAACGTAAAGTCTAGTAATATAGATAAAAGCGATTCTGACCTTACTGTTCCCATAGAGCAGCATAATGAAAGCGACTATGATTTTGTGGTAAGGGTGGCACAAAAGCTTAATTACAACTTTAT
>CAYWBF010000413.1:0-2714 GCA_964456085.1 uncultured Eubacteriales bacterium | reverse complement strand
GCTTCTTAGTTTTTGGTTTGAGCACTCTGTGATTACCTTTGCATAGGTGCCAAGGGAAGCTTTTGTTCCACTTAACACGTCTAGTACCATATCTTTCTCTTGCATTATTTTTCCTCCTTTTATATTCGAGACTGCTTTATAGAGCGATTTCGGAAAAACCGCTACTATAGCATTTGGATTAAGTTTTGTGCGCTTCTTTGAGCTTCCTGAGCTGCCTTGCTGAACATTTGCTTAATTTGATTGTCGTTACATTGGTCAGCGTATGCTTGAAGCTTGCTGGACATTGTTTGATGACAGCTTGCGATTTCTCTTATTGAGTTTACCTCAATTGTACTTAAATTTGCCATATTCTATCTCCCTTCTTATTTTATCCATAAGGTAGAGCTATGCTAGGGGTTTTGGTTGAGAGCAGCTCTCCCAATACTTTATTCCCCGAATTTTATTTGTCATACTATACCATGGATTATGGATATATTTTGTCTTTAGCAATTACAAATTATGCATAATTATTTTTAAAATTATTATAATAAGCCTTAAAGTAACGTGAGTTTGGTTTTTTGTTACCGCTAAACGGCGTTTTAAGGTGTTCATATTTTCAAGGTGTTCATATTTTCTAGGAAAGGATTTAATCAAATGAAAAGAATCTCATTTATTATATTTTTCTGTATGCTTATGAGCGTTAACGCTCTTGGGGCACAGGCTCCAAAGCTGCCTAAGGTTGATGCTCATGGGGCGGTGCTTATGGATTTTAAAACCGGTAGGGTGCTTTGGGAAAAAAATTCACAATCACCTCTAGCCAACGCCAGCACTACAAAGATTATGACAGCAATAGTAGCCCTGGAAAGGGGCAAGCTTGAGGATACCGTAAAAATTTCACATAGAGCAACTACCGCTCCCGAGGTTAAAATGGATCTTACTAAGGGAGAGGAGATTAAACTGGAATACTTAATGTACGCCCTAATGCTTCAATCCTCCAACGATGCAGCCATAGCCATAGCCGAGCACATAGCAGGAAACGTAGAAGAATTTTGTCTGCTAATGACGGAAAAGGGTAGAGATTTGGGAGCCTATGATACTATTTTTGAAACCCCAAACGGACTGGACAGAGGAGAGCACCATTCCACCGCCTACGACATGGCGCTAATCACCAGATATGCCTTGAACAACCCAGAATTTATGAGAATAATTAATACCCAAGAGGTTATCGCAAAAAGCAGTAAAAGAACCTATAACATTGCAAACAGAAACAGGCTGCTCCATGAATACGAGGGCGGCAACGGCGTAAAAACAGGCTTTACAAACAAGGCTGGGCACTGCTTTGTGGGCGCTGCCAGGCGAAACGATATGCAGCTTATTTCCGTAGTATTGGGCAGTGGTTGGGGAGAAAAGGGCAAGGAACAAAAATGGCGAGATACAAAGGAAATTCTTAACTACGGCTTCGCTTCCTTTACCTACAAAGATATAATTTCTAAAGGAGTTGTAGCTGACTATGTGGAAATAGACCGATCCAAAACACCAAAGGTAGGAATTTTCTACAGTGAAGGGCTTGTTATGCCTGTAACCCAAGAGGAAGCCGACAATATTAAGATTTTGGTAGAAGCACCTGATAAGGTTAAGGCTCCTGTTGATGCTAACGTCCCCATGGGTATTGCAAAGGTATATTTAGGGGATAAAGTTTATAAGGAAATACCACTTCTAACCGATGCTTCCGCCCAAAGGCACGATTTAAAAACCTCTATGGAAAAGGTTATAAATAACTGGCTTGAAATGGGAACTACTCAAGAGGTAAATATTAAGCTCATAGAGTTTTAAAAAAATAAAGCTTATGATATGCCTAGGCAGATATACCTAGCTATCATAAGCTTTTTTGTTAGCTATGGAGCTTAAATTCATTAACTTTATTTTTTAATACCTCTGCCTGTGCAGACATTTCCTCACTTGTTGAGGCGCTTTCCTCGGCGGTGGACATATTAGCGGCGGTTATTTCCTTAATTTTTTCTATGTTCTTTTCTATATCCGATATTGCGTCTGATTGCCTGCCGGAAGCGTCAGCAATGCTTGTTGTATACTGAACAGTATCAGATACAGTTCTTACGATTTTTTCAAGAGCGCTCTTTGCTTCAAGAGCAATCTTGGAGCCGTCGTTAACAGCCACAAGGGAGCTTTCGATTTTACCTCCCGATTCCTTTGCAGCTTCAGCACTTCTTGTTGCAAGGCTTCTAACCTCCTCGGCAACTACGGCGAAGCCCTTGCCATGCTCTCCTGCTCTGGCGGCTTCTACTGCTGCGTTTAAGGCAAGGAGATTTGTTTGGAAGGCTATATCATCTATTACCTTAATAATCTTGGCAATATCCTTAGAGCTTTTCTCAATAGCGCCCATTGCTCTTACCATTTCGTTTATTTGGTTGTCGCCCAGCTCCGCATCATTTTTTGCGTTTAAGGATATTTGGCTGGCTATTTGTGCATTATTAGCATTTTCCTTTGTCTGCTGAGAAACGTCGATTATTGTTTTGCTAATTGTTTCAACAGTAAGTGACTGCTCCTCTGCGCCATGGGCAAGACAACCGCTTACCCTTGCGGCAAGTGCTGCACCTGCGTCCACTTGTACAGATGCGTTTAAAATATCCGTCATCACTGTACCGATTCTGCTTGCTATTAAATTAATGGATTCCTTCAAAGGCTTGAAATCACCCAAATAATCCCTTTCAATTCGT
>CAYWBF010000412.1:0-2714 GCA_964456085.1 uncultured Eubacteriales bacterium | reverse complement strand
TGTAGCCATAACCTCTACAGCTACAGTGTCCAGCTTTTACAATTATGAGCAGCAGGGTGCAGGCTCCGGAATCATTTTCCATGAGGATAATGACAAAATATACATCGTAACAAACTACCATGTTGTAGGAGGGGCTAACTCTGTAGGCATAAGCATTAACAACGCCGGAGAATCCAGCGAGTTGCTTCCGGCAAAGCTGGTAGGCAGAGAAGCTCAGTCTGATATTGCAGTAATCTCTGTAACTAAGGAAGAACTAAAGAAGCAGGGCATTGACAAGGTTACACTTGCTACCTTCGGGGACTCCGACGCCATGAGGGTAGGGGATACAGTAATCGCTATAGGAAACGCCCTAGGCGAAGGCATAACCTCCACCGGGGGTATGATTAGCGCAAAAAATAAGGAAATCAACATTCAAGGCAAAAAGCTTACAATGCTTCAAACAGACGCAGCTATTAACCGCGGTAACAGCGGCGGCGCTCTAATAAACACCAAGGGCGAGGTAATAGGAATAAACACAGCAAAAATTGCCAGCTCCGGCTTTGAAGGCATAGAGGGCATGGGCTATAGTATTGTAATTAACGCAGTTAAGCCACTTATAGAGGAGCTTATGGTTGGAACACCTATATTGGGTATCCAAGGCAGCAATATTACCCAAGACGTAGCCAGCAAATACAACCTTCCAAAGCTTGGGGTGCTTATTGAAGCGGTAGTTGACGGAACAGGGGCACAAAAGGCAGGGCTACAGCAATATGACATAATAACCTCCTTTAACGGGCAGGCAGTTTTCACCATGCAGCAGCTTCAAGGGCTTATTAAGCAATGCAAGATTGGAGATACCGTTGAGGTTAAAATTGTTAGAAGCGGTAATAAGGATATGACACTTAGTGTGACCCTAAGCGAAAATACTGGAAATAATTTTTAGATTTGAAAACGGCGAAAGCCGTTTTTTTTATGCCTTTGGACTTGCAAAATACTTAGAATTTTTCTATAATTCATTCATATACACCATAGGACTGGAACTTAAAATTTTTTGGGGTGAATATTGTCTTGGGGGAGCTGAACTCCACCAAACCCCCTAGCGGAGAAGTGATTAAAATGTTTACCGAGGCGCAGCTTCAAGCCATAGATACAAAGGGGAGTGACTTACTTGTGGCGGCGGCCGCCGGCTCCGGCAAGACTGCCGTACTGGTAGAGCGAATAATTCGCCTAATTACCGTAGAGGATAACCCCATTGATATAGACCGTCTGCTGGTGGTTACCTTTACCGAGGCCGCCGCCGCAGAAATGTCCCAAAGAATTTCAGCAGCCATAAACGAAAGATTAATAACCTCACCCGAAAATCAGCACCTAATTAAGCAAGCCGCCCTCTTAAATAAGGCAAGCATAACCACAATCCACTCCTTTTGCCTAAGCGTTATACGAAACAACTTTCATCTTATAGACCTAGACCCGAAATTTAAAATAGCTGACGAAACAGAAACTACATTAATAATTGCAGAGGTATTGGAGGAGCTTTTTGAGGAGGAATTTTCCAAGGAGGGCAACCAAGCTCAAGCTTTTTTCGACCTTGTGGAAAGCTATACCACAAAAACAAGTGATAGTGTTATTGAGAAGCTCATAGTGGACACATATTTTTTTCTGGAGGCTAACCCATGGCCGGAGAAATGGCTTGAGCATAATAAGGAGCTTTTTAACCTAGATAGAAATGGCGGCAGTATTGAAAATTCTATGTGGGCGGTGATTTTGAAGGAAGAGTTGACAGTGCTGCTGGAGGGCGTGGAGTCAAACATAGAAAAGGCGCTGTCCTTTTGCTATGCTCCAAGAGGTCCTATAAAATATACGGAAGCTCTATTGTCAGAATTAAATCTGGTTGAGAGCCTAAGACATGCCCTTAAGCAGGAACGCCCTCTAAGCTGCTTTTCGGAGGTTGTTAATGCCTTTGAATTTGGAAGGCTGTATTCCTACAGAAAATCCGAGGATATAGACGAGGAGCTTAAGGATAGAGTTAAGTCAATTCATGACAAGGAAATAAAGGATGTTATTAATAAAATTAGGACGGACTATTTTTTTAAGCCTATTGAGGAAATGGAAAAAGACGTTATTGCCGTATATCCCATAATCTCCGAGCTGTCTCGGCTTGTGTCCCTTTTTTCGGATATGTATTCAAAAGCCAAAAGAGAGCGTAACATTGCCGACTTTAGCGACCTAGAGCATTACGCCTTAAAAATTCTACTTAAGGAAGGCTCTAAGGAGGATTTGGTTATCCCCTCAGAGGCGGCTCTTTTGCTGCGGCAAAAATTTGAGCAGGTTGCCGTGGACGAGTACCAGGATTCAAACCTTATTCAAGAGCTTATACTTTGGGCTGTTTCACGGGAAGGGGATAACCCTAACCGTTTTATGGTAGGTGACATAAAGCAGTCTATCTACAAATTCCGAAGCGCACGCCCGGAGCTTTTTATAAAAAAATACAACACCTTTAGAGATATTAACCTAGGTGATGCGCCCCTAGGTGAAAAGAAGCAAATGAAAATTGACCTGTTTTTGAATTTTAGAAGCAGGAAGAATATTTTGGATACTGTCAACTTCCTTTTCATGCAGCTAATGACTAAGGAAGTGGGCGAAATTGTTTACGACAAAAACGCCGCCCTCTATTTTGGCTCTACTGCTTATACAGGGGAGGATTTTTCTTCGGAGCTTCATTTATTTGAGTATGC
>CAYWBF010000411.1:0-2716 GCA_964456085.1 uncultured Eubacteriales bacterium | reverse complement strand
CGAACCTTGCTTTTTTACCACATAGGCGTCAAAATTAACCTCCAAGTCATTATTGTTCCAGCTTAATGTATTTACCGACATTCCCATGCATCTTCGGAAAAGGCTGTTTACCCTGGCTACCAGCTCCCTTGGGCTAAAGGGTTTTGTTAAGTAATCATCTGCGCCAATGTTAAGCCCGTTTATTTTGCTTTCTTCGCTTGATTTCGCTGTTAGCATAATTATGGGGATTCGGGAGCGCTGCCGTATAGCTTTGCAAATCTCCTCCCCAGAAACGTAGGGTAGCATTAAGTCTAGTATTGCCATATCTGGGTTGTGGCTTTCAAGCAAAGCCATGGCTTTTCTTCCGTCAAAAGCCACTAAGGTTTCATATCCGCTGTTTTTAAGGTAAGCTTCTACCGCTTCCACAATTTTTGGCTCGTCATCTACAATAAGTATTTTCTGTTTCACGTTTATCCCCCAGTTTACAGTGTTGTTGTGTCTATTCTGTATTTGGTTGAAACTAAATACTTGGGGGAGCTTCACTCCCCCAAACCCCCTAGCTTAAGTACTCTAGGGTTTTCTTGATTTTATCCTTGCTTATACTAGAAAGTACCTCAAAAATAAGTGGATCAAACTGCGTTCCCACACACTCCCTCATAAGGGAAATGGCAGCATCATGCTCTAATCCGCTTTTATAGGAGCGACGCATAACGATTGCAGAGTATGCATCTGCTATACAAATTATTCTTGCAGCAAAAGGAACTCTCTCTCCGGGGACTTTATAATATCCATTTCCGTCCAATCTTTCATGGTGATACAAAATCCATTCTCTTACTTCACTTAGGCCGGAAATGCTCGATAATATTTGCGTACCAATTTGGGGGTGATCCCTCATGATGTTCCATTCAGCTTCGTCAAGCTTTCCCGGCTTGTTTAAAATACTCTCCGGTATGCCCAGCTTTCCTATATCATGCATAAGGCTTGCGTATTCCAACATTTTTCTGTCTATGCCATCTGCCTTGTTTTTTGGCAGCCTGTCGTAAATCATAAGCGAAATCGCCATTACATGCATAGAGTGTCCCTTAAGGTTTATATCTCTTGCTTCAACTGCGCTAATCAGTGTACGAATAAGCTGAATATTCCCGTTATAAATCCCGTCTGTAAGCCGCTTTTGAGAAACTATGCCGATAATTACAAAAATACTGCCGAAGAAAAAAATCAAGGATATTAGCTCCATGCCTCCGCTTAGCTTCCCCAGAAAGATGTAAGCTCCCACAGCCGCATAGCCCACAAGAAAAAACAACATTAGTACGATATATACTTTAAATAAAACCTTGGTTAACGTATCCAAGCTTTCCTTAATTAAATTTACGCTTTTGTAAAGGCGAAAATAAAAAGCTATAGCCAATGACATTATTAAGAAGCCTAGAAATATTAGTATTAGTTCAAATAAAACAGCATATTTTATGCCATCTGGTGAAAGCATTCATTTTCTCCTTTTCTTTAGATTCCTAATTACATTTATGAACCTATCTAAAGTTTAATCTATATTTTTAATATTCATACTATCACATTATATTTAAAAGCACAACTAGGGGGTTTTAGGAGAAGGAAGCTCCTCAATGCCTTTCCATTTCGCAAAAAAAGTTGCAATTTTCCAAAAGAAATGTATAATACTCATATGGGCTTATAGCAGTTTTCAAAATCGTAGTCAGCGCCCTTCGCAAAAATAACGTTGAAGCGTTATTTATTTTCGCTCCAAACCTGACAACGTTTTGCTAAATTGCTCAGACCAGTCCAAAAACTTACACCCTTAGCTCAGAGGATAGAGCGTTCGGCTCCGGACCGGAAGGCCAAGGGTTCGACTCCCTTAGGGTGTGATTGAAAAAAGCTGATAAACTAATGTTTATCAGCTTTTGTTTTGTCTGCACTAAAAAGTCGGTAGGTCATAAGTGTGGTAATGGTTGGGTAATTAAATTTTTAAAAGAGTGCACCCTCAAATTATCTTAAAAACCGGCTTCCCATACAAGTCAATCAAATCATATGCAAAGCGTGACGTATTCATGAAGCGTGAGCCTGCGCCTTCCGGCGAGAGCGTGACTAAAGTTAGATTGAAGTAGCCCCATTCTTCGAGCAACTACCTCAAACTTGATGCCGTGACGCTTTAAGTGGTGCTTTAGCTTTTCTAAATCAAGAAGCATTTTGATTCATTCCTTTCTTGCCGCCTATTGGGCGGTTATTATATACCGTTAAATCATACAGCTTGTTATTCCGCTTAACGCAATTTAATGCTGTTCAATGCTGTTCTATGCTGTTCTATTAAAAATATTTTTAAAAATGGTTGTAATTATTGACAACATTGCATATAATGTAAGCAATAGGATCCCCGACGCCTCTTTATAATGCGTACCAGCGGGGGGCATTTTATTTGGAGGGGTTTTATGACGAAGCCTGCCACCACTTATAAGCAGCAAATTAAAATACTAAAATCAAGAAATATCATTATTAATGATGAGATTTTTTGTGAAAAAATTTTAGGCCAGCTAAATTATTACAGACTTATAGCGTATATGCTTCCATATAAAATTAATGACAAGTTATACAAAGATGTTACATTTGAGAAAATTTATAGCATTTACGAATTTGACCGCAAATTAAGAAGTTTATTGCTTGGGAGTCTTAGAAGAAGTCGAATTATTGGTTAGGACAAAAATTGCTTACTACCACTCTCATAAGT
>CAYWBF010000410.1:0-2721 GCA_964456085.1 uncultured Eubacteriales bacterium | reverse complement strand
GCAATTTTAAACCTACAGCAATAAAAAAACGCTGAAATTGTTTAAACAATTTCAGCGTTTTTTTATTGAGTGATATGTAATTGCTCTTCAGAGGTAAGAAGCTTTGCAGCGTCCTTTACCTCCTGCTTACTGGAGCCAATGTCAACCTTAACTAATTTGTCCGTGTCGGAATAAACCCACTTGGCGTTGTGGGTTTGCAGCTTGTATTCCTTCTTTGATAAATAGCCTTTCTCGTTAAGCTGCTCTACAGCACTTGCTAAGTCTGATTTTGTAATCGGCTCGGATTGCTCGGTGTCGTACAGCTCAAAGGCGTTTTGCAAAACCTTTGCTGACTGCACGTCGCCCTTGAGTCGTGCCTTATCGGTGGTGTTTGCGAAGCTGGGTACTATTATAGCCGATAAAATAGCAATAATCGCCAGTACAATAATTAATTCCAGCAGGGTTAGCCCTTTTTTATTTAAAATGCTTTTCACATAATCATATCCCTTCGCTAATGTAATAAATCTAGGACAGCGAATAGAGCAATTTAACAAAATGTTGTCAGGTTCGGAGGGAAAATAGCGAACGTTTAAAAGTTATTCTTGCGAACTAAGCTGACTACCATTTTCAAAATTGCTGTAACTTATACAATTATATCAAAGCACCTAAAAGTTGTAAATAATATCGACAAATTATTTGTCGATTTAATCCTTCATAGATGCGGCGGCTTTTAAAAATATTGCACATTCCACTCGTTTCTTCATTAGCTGACAGCCTACCTCGTAGGTGGCGTTTATGTTGCCCCCCGTAAAATAGGAGTTTGCATGGCAACCTCCGCTGCAAAAATATTTTGCAAAGCAGTCGTTGCACTGTTCCTTGGCAAAGATGTTGTTTTGAGCAAATTCGTCCTTAAGGGCGTAGTTAACCAGTCCGCTGTCCAATACATTGCCCATAAGAAATTCCTTTGTGTCAACAAATTGGTGACAAGGGTAAATATCTCCGCTTGGAGCAACAGCTAAATATTCGCAGCCAGCGCCACAGCCCGAAAGCCGTTTTATAATACACGGCCCCCCAGTTAGGTCAATATTAAAATGGAAAAAATTAAAGCTATCGTCTCTATTGCTCATTTCTAAAGCAAGACGCTCATATTCCTTGCACAGCTCATCTATATGGCTTTCATTTAAGGCAAAGGGGGCGTTTTCATCTGTAACTACAGGCTCAACGGATATTTGCTTAAATCCAAGGTCGGCAAGATGCAGAACGTCTTGGGAAAAATCCAGATTTTCAGCGGTATAGGTTCCTCTTACATAGTAATTATTCTGCTCTCTAAGCTTAGCCATCTCCAAAAACTTTGGCACAATATTTTCATATGTACCCTCGTTATTCAGCTTTTTGCGCATATTGTCGTTGACAGACTTTCTGCCGTCAATGGATAGTACCACGTTTTGAAGGTTTTCGTTTATGTAATCCATTTTTTCTTGGTCTAGGAGTATGCCGTTTGTGGTAAGGGTGAACCTAAAGCGCTTCCCATGGGCTGCCTCCAAGGAACGGGCGTAGTCAATAACATCCTTAACTAGCTGGAAGTTTATCAGCGGCTCTCCGCCGAAAAAGTCCACTTCAAGGTTTTTTCTTTTGCCGGAGCTTGCTACTAAAAAATCTATAGCCGCTTTTCCTACGGAAAAGGGCATAAGCGCCGATGGTCTGTTTTCTCCCACCTCGGAATATCCGGCAAAGCAATAGCTGCACTTCATATTACAGGCATGAGAAATATTCAAGCAGAGGGCTTTTATCACAGTACCTCTGTTTTTAAAGCTGTCCGGGCTTATGGAATTATTTTCTTCCGAAAAAATAAGCCCTTTATCAAAAAGAGCTTTTATTTCCAGGAATGCCTCTTCAATTTTTTCCTTATGAAATTCCTCGCCTAAGGAATATGTAACAGCCTCCAAAGCGCCTTCATCGGATATATTTGGGGTACTCTGCTCCTCTAAAGCGTCAAGTATTCTAAAGGCTAAGCTGTCCATACAATGGATAGAGCCGCTGCTTACATCAAGTACAAGGTTTAGGCCACCCATGGAAAATTTGTGAATCATTATGTTCTCCTTCTACTACCTAGTGCTTTCACATTGCTGGTTAGCAACTGTGCAAGAGGTTTTGCAAGCGGATTGGCAAGAGGTTTGACATTCGCCGCAGCCACCGTTAGCTGTTTCTTTTAGGTTTTTGGTAATTAATGTTTTGATGTGGTTCATTTTATTTGTCCTCCTTTTAATCTTGGCACACTGTGCCATTAGACCTCTTCTGAAACCTCATGCCACCGTATTTGCGGCTATTTTTCAGCCATACTTCGTCAGCCGCTCCTAGCAGACTTTCTTCGAGTATGCATCGTCGCGGCTTCCTCGTCTGACGAAAAAATATCTCGCAAATTCGGCGACAGCAGGTTTCAGAAGAGGCCTATTAAATAATAACAATGAATTATATCATGAATAATTCACATTGGCTAGAGCAATTCAAAAAAACGGGGTGCTTAAAATTCGCATTGAGACGAATTTTAAGCACCCACCTTTTTAATTATTATTCTTTTCCTTTAAAATTTTGGAAAGCTCATCAACAAAAGCATCTATATCCTTAAAGGCTCGGTATACAGAGGCAAACCTTACATAAGCAACCTCGTCTATGGCTTTTAATTTATCCATTACCAAGTCCCACACTTCCTTTGAGGCTACCTCCCTGTTTAAGGTATTTGGT
>CAYWBF010000409.1:0-2743 GCA_964456085.1 uncultured Eubacteriales bacterium | reverse complement strand
AAGCTCAAACAACGGGCCGTACACTGAATCGTTTACCAAAATCAGCTCATCATATTCCGAAAGCTTATCAAACCCGATATATTTTACTATAGCATCTTTATAGCCGCCAATATCAAGCACAATATTAGAACGCTCACAAACAATAATATTTTGCTCGTAGAGCAATTTTTATTTGCATTGATATAAAATACCGTTAATGACAAAAACAACGCTTATAACGCATTTACGCAATTCTGAGAGCATATATTCAATGTGTTTGTCAAACACACCTTCTTTGTCATAAAAAATAAATATGCATAACCTTTTCATAGAGTCTCCTTTTTTAAAACCTTGGGGCGCCGCCCCAAACCCCGCAAGGGGGCTTGCCCCCTTGACCCCATTCTATAAAGCGGTGGATTATTAAATGTCACAATGCGTTCTAATGGTTTAATTTTGACTTTATACGCATTATTGTTGGTGTATGATATTAATTGCCAATATAGGTATAAGCAACGTTTATAGTGCGTTTACGCAATTCTGACGAGGTGTTTAAAGCTTTAATAAAATTTCATTGTATCTTTAACTAATGGGTGCGATTTTATGTCGAGTATTTTTTGAGCTAGTTCCTTATCGCTTAAATTGAGTTCGTTTTTTTCGTATTGTTGAAGTAGTGTTACAATTCGCTCGGCAAAATTGCCTTTTATTTCGTTTTGCTCCTCTGTCGATACTTGCGGAAACAGCTCTCTTTTCAAATTTTCATATACAGAATAATAAAAATTTTCTTTGTTTAGCTTAAACGATTTTTTATTGCTAACCGTTTCGTGTTCGTCCTCGCTGTAAAAATAATAATAATACAACGGCTCGTTTACGCAAGCAACTGTTTTAGATGCTGCAAGGTATTTAAAAATAAACGGATAGTCCTCATGTTGCATAACATACGCACCACTCGAAAAGCTTAAACCTTTTTGCTTAATTACATCAGCCCTAAAAAGCTTATTCCATAACACTATAACGTTAAAATGTTCTTTGAGCCGATTACGAGAAAATGTATTCTTTAAAACGTCAACACCTGAAAAAATACCGCCGTCGTTTAAGCTATAGCTGTTTTCGGACACTATAACACCTTGAGCTGTCCTTCGATTTACAAATCCACATAATGCGGCATCAGCTTCGCTATTTGTTATAGCTTGTAAGAGCTTCTCTGTTCTTGTATTTTTATACTCATCGTCATTATCTATAAACTGGATATATTGTCCGCTGACAGATTCAAGCCCTACTTGCCATGGGCATTTTATACCATTTTGCTTATTTATAACCTTTATTCGGCTGTCCTTTTTTGCATATGCCGACACTATTTCTCCGCATTCATCGGTTGAACCGTCGTTAATTATTATAAACTCAATGTCTGAGTAAGTTTGATTTAACACGCTTTCAATAGCTCGTCCCACATATTTTTCGGCGTTGTATACTGCCATTATTGTCGATACCATTTCAATCATTCCTGTTTCTGTTTTTGTTGAGTAAAATATATACTCCCTTAATGAAAATGTCAAATTAGCTTATTAAAGATTACGCCCAATAACCAAATTAGGTATACCAAATCAATGACCAAAAGAGACTTTAAAACCAGTGATTGCAAGGTATTCAAGAAGAATAAGTTTTTTTGTATTGCCGTCAAATATTGTCGTTTTTTAAAACTAAAAACCAGTGATTTTTAAGTCTTTTATTTTTCAAAAAAACGCATACCGAATTTTATATACCAAAAATGGATAAATTATTGGCTTCAAAGTCAGTACTGGAGCTGGTTTTAAGGCATATTAAGAATTTTTATATGTATTCTAGCTGAAAGAGAAAAAAGCTAATTAATTTGATTGAAAATCGGCGTAAAAAATAATTAAGCTAGAATTAGCTCATCGGCATACTGAATTTTATATACCAAAATCAAGTTAATAAATTGCTCTAAATCCAGTATTAATCATGGTCACAAGGTTTTTGTTTCTTTTTGTATTATAGCTGTTTTTTGATAAATATAAGCCGCATTTTGTATACCAAGTTTACAAAAAATGACCTATTTAAGCTAAAAATAAAAAAGCTATAAAAATGGCAGTTAATCCAGTAATATCAAGGACTTAATGACGATTACTTGGTATACAGAATGCGTGTAAGGAGCGCAAGCCGAATATTGTATACTGACGCACCGCATCCTGTATACCAGCGCACCGCATCCTGTATACCAGCGCACCGCATCCTGTATACCAAGTCACTTCCAAAAAATGGCTTTAAACCCAGTATTAGTGCGGTGTTCAGGGTTTGCTATTTTTTGGTGTAGTTAATGTAGTTTACGTAATTAACGTATGGCAAAGGACTTCAAACACCCAAGTCCATTGCCTAGACAAAACAAATGATGTAGAATTCATTGGGTAGAGATTTGTGGCTCCTGTAATAAAAAATATAGGTTAGGGAATACCCTTGGATTTAATTTTTTTATTATAGGATAGAGCTTCTTATCCCTGTAATAAAAAAAGGATTGAGCAGGGAGTTCTCTCGACTTTATTTTTTTATTATAGGACAGAGAACTTCTTGTTCCTGTAATAAAAAAATATAAGATAAGGAATTCCCTTGAATTTAGTTTTTTTATTATAGGATAGAGCTTCTTGCCCCTATAATAAAAAAGGATTGACTAGGGAGTCCCAACAACTTTAATTATCTACCCAATGATAAAAAAATAAACCAAAAACAACAGAAACAAAGAAAAGGGTCAAGG
>CAYWBF010000408.1:0-2743 GCA_964456085.1 uncultured Eubacteriales bacterium | reverse complement strand
TCGCTTATGTACTGCTTAATAGTATTGCTGCTTATTTCAAGACTTTTTCTTATTCTAACGTAATTGCTGTATAAGTCATTAAGCTCATCGTCGGCATTATCAAGCTCAAAGTCTAAGTCAAGGTTACCCTCGCACAGCTTTTCAAGCTCAACTATAAGCTTACGCACACCATTATTGTTGTATTCGGCTCGTCTTGCAGCAAGTTTTTTCGCCTTATTAATTGCCGTATAGTCTATAACAAATTCAAGGGCACCAAGAACGTTTCCATTTGAGTCTTTAATAGGTACGCCTGTATATTCGATTTCAAAAATCTGCCCGTTAATATGCGCCACTGTAGACGAAGTACATAAGGACACTGTTTTCATACATCTACCTACAGCACAATTGTCTGTTCTACAGTGAGTAGTGCAGAAATAGTCGGAGCACTTTGTCCCTCTAAGCTGCTCAAGTGTTTTGCCGCTAAAGGACAGGGCGGATTTGTTCATATAATTTAAAGAGAAAGTCTTATCAACGATAATTATAGGAATGGCTATTTCATCAAAATAATTAACTAAGCAATCTGCAACGGCGTTAACCCCAAGCACAATATCCTTAAAGCATCCCTTAAGGTTATCAGGATTTCCTCTTTCTTTAAGCTTTCCTACAGTTAAATCTGATTTAATCTGCTCAAAATCATCTACTAAGGTTATAAGGGAGTTATTAAGGCTGTTATAAGAGGCGATAAGCTCTGCGGAGTCGGAATTATCCTCCTTTAGTGGGTTGCCCAGCTTACCATTGGCTAAATCCTGTATCGCAGAGTTAACTACGGACATAGGCTTAACAATTTTACGCTTAGTAAAAATCATGGAGTATACTTGAATTGCAATGGCGCATATGAAAACAATAAAAAATACAAATCTAGCTCGTTGCCCCGTTCTTTCTTCACGATTATATTCAAGAGTCGTTCTGTTAACAATTTCATCTACTAATTGTTGGCTGTTTTGATTTATTTGGTTCTTTATAGCTGTGTATTCGGTTCCGAACACATCTGCCCGTGCGCCTACAAAATCGCCCTGCTCAACCTTTTTCATTGCGCTTTCTTCAAGTGGTATAAGGGTATCGGACAAGGATTTTATTAAACTAATTTTTTCTATTTCTAACTTGGTGAGCCCTATGCGGTTTAATTCTGCAATAGCCTTGCCACGGTTATCCAGAGTTTTAACCTCGTTTATGTAGTTGTCGTGGTGTTCCTTTTCGCCGTATTGAGTATAGTTTCGTATTTCGTTTGTTAAATAATCTGAGGCTGCAACTAAACGCTTTGTCTGATTTACAAGCTCAAATTTGCTTTTATTCAGTACTTCCAACCTATCAGTAATTATAAATGTAATCAAAGTTGAAATAACAAGTAAAATTAAAATAAATATAGTCCCTGAAGCAATCCTGTTATAAGCCTTAAATTTCATCATTTAGCCTCCCCAAATAATTGTACCCAAAAAAGCCCACACCGAAAAGGGTGGGGCTTTTTCTATTTAAAGTGCATGTGAAATCTTTTTTAATCTTAATATCCCAAAAACTATCTCTTGGAGAATTGAGGAGCACGTCTTGCGCCTTTTAGGCCGTATTTCTTTCTTTCTTTCATTCTTGGATCTCTAGTAAGGAAGCCGGCTTTTTTAAGAGCAGGTCTAAAATCCACGTCAGCTTCAAGCAAAGCACGAGAAATACCATGTCTGATAGCTCCGGCTTGCCCGGTAAACCCGCCGCCGAACACTGTAACAAGCACATCAAAGCGTGCTGTAGTGCCGGTAAGCTCTAGGGGTTGTCTAATAATAAGCTTTAAGGTTTCCAAACCAAAATATTCATCTATGTTTCTTTTATTAACGGTTATGCTTCCATTGCCTGGAACTAAATAAACTCTTGCCACGGAGCTTTTTCTTCTTCCTGTTCCGTAGTATCTAACAGCGTTACTCACTTAAATACCTCCCTGATAAATTAATATTTCACAATAAGCTCTTCTGGCATTTGTGCTTGGTGTGTGTGCTCTGGGCCGCGGAAAACTTTAAGCTTTCTAAGCATTTGCTTTCCAAGGGCGGCTTTAGGAAGCATACCCTTTACAGCATGAATAATAACTTCCTCGGGCTTCTTAGCAAGCATTTCCTTAAGGGATACTTGCTTTAATCCGCTAATATATCCCGAATGTCTGATATATTTCTTTTGTTCCAGCTTATTGCCGGTAACCTTATTTTTTTCAGCGTTATCAACTACTACAAAATCCCCAGCGTCAACATAAGGGGCGAAGATAGGCTTGTGCTTTCCTCTTAAAATTTTAGCGATTTCAGAGGATAGTCTACCAAGTGTATGGTCGGTAGCATCAACAACATACCATTTTCTTTTTATATCTTCTTGCTTGGTAATGTATGTGGACCTCATTTAAAATAAACCTCCTAAGTGTAATAAAGGTGCTAAAAGGCTCGGGAATAACCTTAAAGCAGGTCAAGGCATAGCCTTGATAATGCATATATTTAAAATCCGGGGCTAACGGATTTAAAAGTGGTCAAGCATGCTAGGGGAGTTGGGGGAGTGCAGCTCCCCCAAGACCTAAGTCTTGGTGTAAAAGTGCAAATTGAAATAAACCATTTGAATAAATCTATAAAAAATGCAGTTTCATTATATGGTATTTTATTTTTTATGTCAAGTATTTGAGGATTGAACCACGGAAATTTAGTTTCATCAAGAAAAATATGGTATAATAAAAACATGAAGAAAA
>CAYWBF010000407.1:0-2745 GCA_964456085.1 uncultured Eubacteriales bacterium | reverse complement strand
AATATAATGTCAACAGGTTTTTTAAAAAAATTTTAAAAAATTTTCATTTATTTTTAAGAATACCGATTTTTCCTTGTAAAATGGGGTCGAGAGGTGTTGAAGAAGGTCGAAAATAGGGGGCGAAATATGGCGAGGATTGTTGACGAGGCAAAATTTTCGATTTTTTTTGTATGTGCGTAGCTAATTTTAGAATAAGACATAGGTTGTCATATACTATCCTATATAATAAAATAATTCAAAATAAATGAGGAGGTATTACAATGTTAGAGATTCCCGAGAGCTACACCTTGGCGAGACAGCTAGAAAAAACTTTAAAGGGCAAGTCAATTAAAAAAGTAGTGGCTAATTCATCACCCCACGGGTTCGCCTTTTTCTTTGGCGACCCTGCTCAATACCCTGAGCTGCTTGAGGGCAGAAATATCACAGGGGCGGCCGCCTATGGCGGATTGGCTGAGGTTTCTATTGAGGACATTATGCTTGTTTTTGGGGACGGGGTAAATGTTCGGTATTTGGAGCTTGACCAAAAAAAGCCAGCAAAGCATCAGCTTTATATAGAATTTGAGGATTCCTCCTCTATTGTATGCACAATCCAGATGTACGGAGGTATGTGGGCTTTTCCTCATGGGCTTTACGACAATCCATACTACGCAGTTGCAAAGGAAAAGCCCAGCCCTTTATCAGAGGAGTTTGACAAGGAGCATTTTTCATCACTATTAAGCAATGTAAAGCCTACCATAAGCGCAAAGGCCTTTTTAGCAACAGAGCAGCGCATACCTGGGCTTGGGAATGGTGTGCTTCAAGATATTTTGTTTTCTTCGGCAATTCACCCAAAGCAAAAGCTTAACTCCTTATCATCTAAGGAAACGGACAGATTATTTGTAACTGTAAAAAATAAGCTCGCCGAAATGACCGCCTTGGGTGGGCGTGATACAGAAAAGGATTTGTTTGGGCAAAGCGGTGGATACAGGACGATATTGTCCAGCAAAACATTAGCCAACCCATGCCCCCAATGCTTTGGAGAAATAACCCGGCAGGCTTTCTTAGGTGGAAATGTTTATTTTTGTCCTAACTGCCAGCCATTACTTTAACGCCTCACGAAAAACCTCTCCAATAATTTTGACCCCTTCTTCTATTTTATTCTTCTCCACATCGGCGAAGCTTAATCGGAAGAAGGGGCTTTCTTCTTTTAATAGAGAAAAAAGACTTCCCGGGGTAATTATTACGCTTCTCTCAAAAAGCCTGCCGGAAAGCTCCTCCACTGTCATTGCCCCACCCTTTATCCTAAGCCAGCAATTAAGACCGCCTGTAGGCATGTCGTACTTAATAAATGGTTTGAGATTACTTTCTATGGCGTGATGCATTACACTATGGCGCTCCTTGAAAATAGTTCTCATTTTGGCAAGATGATTGCTCCACTGGTCGCCGGATATAAAAAGATGAAATGCTCGCTGAATAAATCCGGAGGTTGAAATATCCGCTATATACTTAGCCTGTATAACCTCCTCCCGAATTTTCTTCGGCAGCACCATAAAACCCAGACGCAAGCCGGGCATAAGAATTTTTGAGAAGCTTTTTATATATATAACCTTATTTTTGTAGTCCATAGCTTTGAGAGGTGTGACCTTTTCCTTGGAGAAATTAAATTCGCTTTGGTTGTCCTCCTCAATAATATAGATGTCATGCTTGTAGCAAAGCTCCAACAGACGGCGTTTTTTTTCCGCAGAGTAGGAAATACAGGTAGGTGTTTGAAAATTTGGTATTAGGTAAATCAGCTTCGGCTTATAAAGCTTAATATACGATGTAAGCCGCTCAATAGAAATGCCGTCCGCTTCCAACGGGATTTCCACCACCTGCGCCAGCCTAGACAAAAACGAGCCAACCGCCCCGTAATAGGTAGGCCTTTCCACAAAAACCACATCACCCATGGACAGCAGCGCCTTTGAAATAATATCTACCCCCTGCTGCGCCCCAGATATGATTTGAATTTTGTCGGAGTCGGATTTTATGCCGTACTGGGTAAGATAGGTACATATTGCCTCCCTTAATGGCCCGTAGCCTTGCAGCTCCTGATAGGAAAAGGCATTGCCCTTATCCCTGTCCAGCACATAATTAAACAGCGCCTTAAACTCCTCAACAGGGAAAAGCTCCTTTGAGGTTGCTGTATTGGCAAAATTTATTGAGTTGCTTAAGCTAAACTCCTCACGGCTTTTGGGGTGGCTATGGACGGAAATTATAGGGGAGGGCAGTTCCTTTATATTAAGCTCCGCTACATAGGTGCCGCTGCCTACTGTTTTGTACACGGCCCTTTTTTCCTCCAGAAGCCTGTAGGCGTTAACCACCGTTACGCTGTTTACCCGAAGAGCCTCCGCCATTTTTCTTATAGGTGGCAGCTTAGTGTTTGGCTGGAGCACACCACCCTCTATTAAACCAAGAATCCCCATGCCAAGCTGCTCGTATAAGGGCACCTTTGAGTCACGTTCAATTTTTAGGGTTTGAAATTCCTTCATATACGGCTCCTTTATTTTGAATTGTTCATATGTACATTCATATTATTTAGTATATTATCATGTCTATCTAATATTTCAAGAAAGGAGTGTTTTTATGGAGGAGTTATTCAATACCATATCAAACGTTGGCTTCCCTACTGCAATATCCATTTACCTTCTGGTTCGCTTTGAAGGAAAAATAGGCGCATTGACACAAGGTATATCCAGCCTGGAAAGAAGCATTGAAAAGCTTTGCACC
>CAYWBF010000406.1:0-2747 GCA_964456085.1 uncultured Eubacteriales bacterium | reverse complement strand
TTGAAGAACTCTATTTCCTCTGGAGCGTTTTCCATAACGTAGCTTATAATATATTTTATCATTGCTTCCGCAATTTCCATGTTTTCTTCAAGCTCAGCAAAAGCAATCTCCGGCTCTATCATCCAAAACTCTGCTGCATGGCGAGTGGTGTTGGAATTTTCTGCACGAAAGGTTGGGCCGAAAGTGTATACATCTCTAAAGGCCATGGCAAAGGTTTCAGCAGTAAGCTGTCCGCTTACGGTAAGACTAGCCATTTTGCCGAAAAAGTCCTCGGCAAAATCCACCTCACCGTTTGGAAGAAGCTTTGGCTTGGCCGGGTCAAGAGTTGTCACCCGAAACATTTCTCCGGCACCCTCGCAATCGCTGCCAGTGATTATTGGGGCGTTAAAATACACAAAACCCCTCTCGTTAAAAAATTTATGAATAGCGTAAGCCGCAAGGCTTCTCACTCTAAAAACTGCCGAAAAGGTGTTGGTTCTGCTTCTAAGATGGGATATGGTTCTTAAGTATTCAAGGGAGTGGCGCTTTTTTTGCAAAGGAAAATCTGGCGAGGAGGCACCTTCAATGATAATCTCCTTAGCCTTTATTTCAAAGGGCTGCTTTTCTCCAGGGCTTTCCACTACCTGTCCCACAACAGTCAAGCTTGCACCTACGTTGGATTTTACAACCTCCTGAAAATTAGAAAGCTCCTGCTCCATTACCACCTGAATGCTCTTAAAAAAACTTCCGTCGTTAAGCTCGATAAAGGCAAAGCTTTTACTGTCCCTTATGGTTTTCACCCAGCCCCCAAGCTTAACCTCCTTACCCATGTAAGAATCGGGGCTTCTGTAAATGTCCTTAATCCTATGGTACATATAAAAATCTCCTTTTTCTTATCTTTTGCAGAACATTATATAACTAATCACAAGTTTTTGCAAAGAAATTCAACTAGGGCATGTTTGAAAACTGATATTTTACACTAGATATAGTCTAACACGGTTCAAGTTGGGCTATATCTAGTAGAAAAATACAGTTTTCAAACATCGCCTAGCGGCTAATTTATCTCTATAACAACCTCCGCAATATTCTGTGCATGGTCGGAGATACGCTCCAGATTTGTGAGTATATCCAAGAACACAACACCGGCGGTTACGGTACAGTCGTTGTTTGATAGGCGAGTAATATGTCTCTTTCTTAGCTTGTCCTCCAGCATGTCTACTGTTTCCTCAAGCTCTGTGGCTAGCTGTGCATATTTTAAGCTGCCCCTTTCGAGAGCAATTATACTGTTTTTGTAGCAATCGGAGGTGATCTCAAATATTTCGGTAAGCTCCTTTTGGGCGGTATCGGAGAAGGTCAGCTTCTCGGTTATAACATACTCTGCAAGCTCTGCTAGGTTTTCCACATGGTCGCCTATACGCTCCACGTCTCTTACGGTGTGGAACAACGCCGTAATTATGTTGTTTTCCTCTAGGCCGAGTTCCAGATTGGTTATTTTTATCATGTACCCTGTAATGGCTTGCTCTAGGGAGTCTATGGCTTTTTCCTTTTTGATTACGTCACCTATTCGGGCGAAGTTGCCTTGGATTACAGCCTCGCTTGCGTATTGAAGATTTTCCAGCGCCATGTAGGCAAGGCGTACAATCTCCTTCACACAGCTTTGTACCGCAAAGGTAGGTGTTTCCAAAACTCTATCGTCAAGGTGCACAAGCTCTGTTTCGTCCTCCTCTGCCCTAGCGTCTGCAAGACGTGCGGCAATTTTAACAAGCATTCCACCAAATGGAAACAGCAGTAATGTATTTGAAATGTTAAAGGCTGTATGAACAATACTTATTTCTGTCAGGGATATTTGGGCGGCAGCCAGGGTACTGTTAAACAGCTTAAAGTAAAGCACAGCACCTATACTAAAAATAACACTGCCTATTATGTTAAAGAGCAAATGAATGTAAGCGGCGGCACGGGCATTTCTTGTGGCGCCAATACTGGAAATAAGGGCAGTAACGCAGGTTCCTATGTTTTGCCCCATAATAATGTAAACGGCGGCGCTAAAGGGTACCATACCGGCGGCGGCAAGCGCCTGCAAAATACCAACGGAGGCGGAGCTGGATTGTACAATAGCGGTAACCAGCGCACCAGCCAAAACCCCAAACAACGGGTTTGAGCCAAGCATAATAAAAATTTGCTTAAAGCCTTCCAAATCCTTTAGCGGTTTAACAGAGTCGGACATTAGGTTCATACCGATAAACAACACGCCAAAGCCCAGAATAATTTCCCCTATTTGTCTTGTTGAGGGGCGCTTGGAGAACATAGACATTGCTACACCTATAGCTACGGCTGTAGGCGCAAGCACCGTAGGCTTTAAGTATTTTGCCCACTCCATACTGGAGATTATCCAGCTTGTGATTGTGGTACCTATGTTGGCACCCATGATTACACCAACGGACTGGGCAAGGCTCATAACCCCTGCATTAACAAAGCCTACCACCATAACGGTAGTGGCAGAGCTGCTTTGGATAACAGCCGTTACGGCAGCACCCACCAAAATAGCCAGCAGCTTGTTCTGGGTAAGCACCTCCAAAAGACGCTTCATACGGGAACCGGCAGCTTTTTGAAGCCCTACCGCCATGATGTGCATACCGTAAATGAATAGGCCTAAGCCACCAATAAAATTAATGACTACGGTTACATAATCAATTTTCATTTTGCTCTCCTTTGTTTTAAGAGGGTAGATTGAAATCCTACCTAATATTTTCATAGCATTAGCTTATGAA
>CAYWBF010000405.1:0-2750 GCA_964456085.1 uncultured Eubacteriales bacterium | reverse complement strand
GAATTTTTTTAATCAACTTGTCTGTTACCATTTTGTTCTCTCCTTAATCTATTGTTTAAAAACTATCTCACCATCAACTATAGTGTACCTAACCTGCCCAAAAACCTCCATACTATCAAAAGGGGTGTTGCGCCCCATGGAATAAAACTTGGAGCTGTCTATAGTATATTTATTTTTGGGGTCGATAATGGTTACATCAGCCACTGCCCCTTGGGAAAGTGTTCCCTTGTTAAGCCCAAACAGCCTAGCCGGATTAACCGTAAGCTTTTCAATTAACTCCGTTGGGGTAAGAATATTTTTGTTAATAAGCTGGGTAATGCATAGCGCCACGGAGGTTTCCAGTCCCACAATGCCATTTGGAGCTTTTTTGTATTCCAAAGCCTTTTCGTCCTCATGATGAGGGGCGTGGTCTGTGGCGATAATATCTATTGTACCGTCCTTAAGCCCTTGAAGTACGGCTTCTACGTCCTCCTTGCGTCTTAGTGGCGGATTCATTTTATAATTAGTGTTTGCACATGCCTTGTCCGATTCCTTGGTCAAGGTAAAATGGTGAGGTGTCACCTCACAGGTCAACAAAGGATTTTTCCTTATCTCTTTGCCAAACCGTACGAGGTCAATACCTCTCTCCGTAGATATATGGCAAATATTAAGCCTAGCCTTAGTTTCCTCGGCAAGAATCATATCCCTTGCTATAATAATTTCCTCTGACTCGTTTGTTATGCCATACTCGTCAAAAAGCCGAATATCCTCGCAATGGCTTAACACAGGAAGCCCAACCTCCGCCGCCTGCTTAAAAGCCTCCACCATTAAAGAAGGGTGCTCCACCGTTTTCCCGTCCTCACTTATAGCAGCGGCTCCGGATTTTTTCATTTCCAAAAAATCTGTGAGCTGTTCTCCCTCTTGGTTAAGAGTTATGCTTCCCACAGGTAGGACATTTACACATGCGCCCTTTGCACTCTCCAAAACAAGCCGGATTATTTCTGCTCTGTCAGTAACAGGCTTTGTATTAGGCATGGCGCAAATTGTAGTAAATCCCCCAGCAGCGGCAGCTTTTGCCCCAGTAACAATAGTCTCCTTGTGGGTATACCCAGGCTCACGCAGATGCACATGAGCGTCAATAAGCCCCGGCACTACCCAACAGCCCTCCCCGTCAATAACCTTTGTACCAGTATCAGCCACTATGCCGTCCTTCACCAATGCAATAACGCCATTTTCAATAAGCACGTCCAGCTTGCCATGGATTTTATTGGCCGGGTCAATGACCGTACCGTTTTTTATTAATGTTCTCATACATTTCCTTTCCTTAACAATTACAGCTATAGCTTTTTTATGCAGGATACACTCCCTCGCCTTATGTATGAAAGGCCGTCGTTTGCTCCCTGCAAAATTCTTTGTATAATATAGCATTAATTATTGAATAATTCTATAGAATGTTCTAAAATATAGAAAAATAATTTAGAGGTGATGAAATGGACGAAAGAATCCGCCTACTTGCCAAAAACCTAGTTAATTACTCCTGTGAGCTTAAGGAAGGGGAAAAAATATTAATAGAAGCAAAGGGCTTAGCCGGTCTGCCGCTTGTAAAGGCTCTTATTAAGGAAATCTACGCCGTTAAGGCAGTCCCCTTTGTGGAAATTTATTCCGACGACATTGATAGAGAGCTTCTTATGGGAGCTACCGAAGGGCAGATTAACTTTTTGGGCGAGCTTGGGGTAAAGCGCATGGAGAATATGGACGCATATGTTCGTATTTCTGCCAGCGCAAACGTAAGCGAGCTGTCTGACGTACCAAGCGAAAAGCTGGACATGCATGCCAAGCTATACGGCTTCCCTGTACATTCTCAAATACGAGTGCCTAAAACAAAATGGGTTGTACTACGCTATCCTACCCCAAACATGGCACAGCTTGCCTGCCAAAGCCACGAGGCCTTTGAGAAATTCTACTTCGACGTGTGTAACCTAGACTACAACAAAATGAGCAAGGCAATGGACAGCCTAGTGGAATATATGGAAAAAACAGACAAGGTACGAATCACCGGCCCAGGCACAGACTTAACCTTTTCCATAAAGGGCATAAAGGCAATAAAATGTGACGGACTTAGAAATATCCCCGACGGCGAGGTTTATACAGCCCCTGTGAAGGACTCTGTAAACGGCGTATTAACCTACAACACCCCATCTGAATACAAGGGCACAACCTATGAAAACATACAATTCACCTTTGAGAACGGCAAGATAGTAAAAGCTACCGCAAACAAAACCGAGCTTATTAACAAGGTTTTGGACACTGACGAAGGCGCACGCTATATTGGTGAGTTTTCCATCGGCATTAACCCATATATAATTTACCCAATGAAGGACACACTATTTGACGAAAAAATAATGGGATCCTTCCATTTTACACCAGGCTCCAGCTATGAGGACGCCTTTAACGGCAACAAGAGCGCTGTACACTGGGATTTGGTTTGTATTCAAACGAAGGAATTCGGCGGCGGTGAAATGTATTTTGATGACGTATTAATTAGAAAAGACGGCATTTTTGTTGTGCCCGAGCTTTTCTGTCTTAATCCGGAGCATTTGAAATAGATTACGGCTTAAAACATAAGACCTTGGTGCTTTGCCCCAAACCCCACTTCTTTCTTGAAAGAAAGTAGCAAAGAACTTTTAATATTAAACAAAAAATGCCTGTATGCTTGTTATTTTTAGCTGCAGGCGTATTTTTTTGGTAATTAATTATCATTCTTGACAGCA
>CAYWBF010000404.1:0-2753 GCA_964456085.1 uncultured Eubacteriales bacterium | reverse complement strand
AAACATTAACCTCGTCCTCAACACCGGCAAGCTTTCCAAGCTCTGCCTCTACGGTTACACCCTTTGAGTGAGCGTATTCTACAACAGCCTTTGTCTTAATAATGTTTTCCTCGTAGTCGTAGTGAGAACCGTCAAACATTACAGAGGTAAAGCCGCTGGCAATAACCTCCTTGCATATTTCAATGTCAGCACCATGGTCAAGGTGTAGCGCAATGTCAATACCTGTCTCTGCAACGGCAGCGTCAACCATTGCCTTTAAATATAAAGGTCCAGCGTATTTTAAGGCACTCTTTGAAACCTGTAGGATTACTGCGGAATTTTTCGCCTTAGCGCCCCAGACCACCGCCTGAATGATTTCCATATTGTTGATATTAAAGGCTCCGATTGAATATTTTCCAGCATATGCCTTCTCAAACATCTTCTTAGTAGTTACTAAAGCCATAAGATAACTCCCTCCAAAATATATTTGCAAAATATTTTGCATTATTCATTATATTATGTATAATTATATATTACAATACATTTGGAGGTGTTTTCCATGAAATTTTCAAGAACGGTGTTTTTATCGGCAGCTTTTGCCGCAATGTTGGATAGGATTTCTAAAATAGTGATTAACAAAAAAATTAAGAACGGAGAGGAAATAGAGGTCGTAAAGGATACTCTGTACATAACAAACGTAAAAAACAAGGGAGGCTTCATGGGATTTTTGGCAAAAAATCCAATTATTTTATTAATTTCTAGTATTAATGCCCTTGTATATACCTGCTGCTTCTATGCAGAAAAATTAAAGAAGGACAAAAACAGCAACGCACTCCGCATAGGGTTTGGGTTTTTCCTTGGAGGGGCTATAGGTAATCTTTTTGACAGGCTATATAACAAGGAAGTCACTGACTTTGTATGCTTTAGGACAAAAAAAATAAAAGCTCTGCCTATTTTCAACGTGGCTGACTTTTTTATTTTCCTAGGATTTATTATTACGGCAATTAAAATGATGTTATTTGATGAGGAGTAGAATTTGGCTGCCAAGGAATAATTATTTCAGAAAGGATACATATATAATGAAGAAACTCTTTACAGGGCTGATGATTTTTGCTTTAACCCTTGCCTTTAGCATGTCGGTGCTTGCCTCTCAAATCAAGCCATCGGACAACGCCATAGGCGATGACCTACCCGTTTCCAGGGCGCTTGTTGCAAAAATGCTTACGCTGGCGTTCTACGACGGTGATAATGCTGTTGAGTCATTGGAGCGTGAAATTACCTTTTCTGATACTGACCTGTCTAAATGGTATGACAAATATATTAACGCCGCTTTTATCCAAGGGATTATGCTTGGGCAGGGCGACGGGAATAAATTTATGCCCGACGAGCCTATTACAATTGCACAAGCCCAAGCCTTGCTGGACAGACTGGACAAAGATAATAAAATAAAAATGGATATAAACGATTCTAACAGGAACAAGCCTATATCCTACGCCCTATGGACAACACTGTACAAAGAGCTTATTACAAAGCTTGGAAACGGTGCCAGCCTTGAGGCTGCCTTTGGCATAAAGGAAGTTAATATAATTATTTTGGCTACAAACGGAAATAATAATAATCTGCCAAAGGATGTGCTTATTACCGACAAGGATGTTTTGGGCTGCGGCGGACTTAATCTTGACCCTTATATAGATAAGGAAATAAGGGTGCTTAAAAAAGGCAGTGAAATAATTGCTGTGCTATCCTTGGTTTCAACCTCCCCTACTATAAAAAACGCCTACGTTGTAAAAAATGACGAGGCAAGCGTTACAATATTTTCCGGTGGTGTTGAAAGAACCTACACCATCGCTAACACACCAAAAAATATGGGCGGCAGCCTTTGCACAATTACGATAAACGGAAAAGCCGCAACAACTGCTACGTTTTTCTCTAACAAGCTACAGGACACCATAAAAAAGCTTACCCCAAAAAACCTTGTCCTCGCCAATAAGGGCGTTATGAACTTAGACGAGGATTTTAAGGTATACTCTCTCACCTCCGGCGCTGTTAAGTGGAAGGCGATTACTAACCTTGTGGTAGGCACAGACCTTGCAGAGCTGTTTGTTGATGAAGGCAAGATTATTGCTGCAGTTATAACAAAAAATCCAAAGCCGGAAAAACTCCGTGTTGCTATCTCAACTACAGGCTTTAAGTCACTTTACCATGACAAAGTTACAATAACCTCCGATAAGCCTTTTAAAACAATAGACGGCGGCAGCGTAAAGGAGTATAAGGCAAAGGATTCCCTTACCTTGACCAGCTCCTCTATTCAGTCACCTTATATGCGAATTGAGCCGCAGGGTAAGCTGCAAATAAAAACAGTCTCTCGGGCTTGGACAAACAATGAAAGCCCGTCCTATAGAGGTGCCTTTGAGATTATAAAGGACGAAAACGGACTTACTATTGTAAACGAGGTTTCGCTGGAGGAGTATTTGTACGCCGTTGTACCTAGCGAAATGCCCTCGGGTTACGGCGTAGAAGCCTCTAAGGTTCAAGCTGTTACCGCAAGAAGCTATGCTTACAACCAATTTTACGCAAACCGTTACCATAAATACGGTGCTAACGTAGACGATTCAGTTAGCTGCCAGGTTTATAACAACATTCCCGAGAACGATACCTCAGTCCAGGCGGTTAACGAAACAAAAGCACATTACCTAGCCTATAAGGACGAAATCATAAGCACAAACTTCTTTTCAACCTCCTCCGGAGTAACAGCCAACGGCGGTGAGGTTTGG
>CAYWBF010000403.1:0-2768 GCA_964456085.1 uncultured Eubacteriales bacterium | reverse complement strand
CAGCTATTGACGGAAAAGGGTGAGGTTCAGGAGCATGTTATTAACCGCTCGGACATTGAAAGGTCTTATGGGCATCAAATATTTCGTGGAATAAGAAACCCTTCAAGGGATAAGGTTATTCAGCTTGCTTTTGGCTTCCAGCTTACCGTTGATGAAACCCAAAGGCTTTTGAAGCTTGCCCGAAAAAGCCAGCTCTATCCCAAAATTAAAAGAGATGCCGCTATTTTGTTTTGCCTTAATCGAAAAAAAAGCATACTAGAGGTGCAAGGCCTGCTAAATGAACTTGACTTAACAATGCTTGGGAGGGTGGACAGAGGTGAGGAATGACATAACAGCAGAATTTTTAGACGAATACACCAAGGATAATTTCATAGATAATATTCTGTCACTATACGAGCCATTAGAATGTCTAAAGCAGGGAGAATTATCGGATACATACTTAATGCGACAAAAAGACGTGATAGGGGAGTGCGTCAAAAATAAACTCTACATTGCAAAACGCTACCAGAAAAATCTTACTGCGCTAAAGTCCACAGAAACAGACATTATAAAGTCCCTTAAACATGATGGCTTACCAAAATTTATAGGTGAATACGAAAATGAAGAGGAATTATTTGTAGTACGGGAATATATAGAAGGTATTCCCTTGGACGAGCTATTACAAAAGAAGCCCCTTGACGAGAAGGATGCCATACTTTTGGCTATTCAGCTATGCGATATACTTGCCTATCTTCATGGGCAAGTACCTCCCATTATTCACAGAGATATTAAACCTTCTAATATAATAGTAAATCAAAATAGGCTGGTGCTTATAGACTTTGGCATTTCAAGGAAGTACGACGAGACTCTTTCGAGGGATACTCATGTTGTTGGAACAGTAGCTTTTGCGCCGCCGGAGCAGTATGGTTTTTCTCAGTCGGACAACCGTACAGATATTTATGCCTTTGGAGTTCTGCTTTGCTATCTTCTAACACAGGGGACAGACATCAAAGATATTTCTCCCACGGTTAAAAACAAAAAACTTCTACGAATTATAAAAAAATGCACCGCTTTCTCCCCCAAGGAACGATACAGCAATATATTAAAGGTAAGAAAGGCATTGCTTAAGGTAAACTCCCCTTTTGCGAAAAGACTTGCTGTGGGTACATTGCTGGTGCTTATACTTGTTTCCGTATTTTTTATGGGATTTGCTGCCGGAAGATATACAGACTTTCAGCCTGTCTCAATAGTCACCAAGGAAGCAAGGGTGAATTTTAAGGAACCAATTATTGAAAAAGCTATTCGTGTACACCTTAACAAAGACGAAGAGGACGTAATAACAGAGAAAGACTTACTGCAAGTAACAGAATTATTTATAAGAGGAACACAGCCAGTAAGTAACGCCGAAGAATATTACGCCTTAAATTTAGAAATTGTAACCGACCCCCAAAAAATACGAGATGGCAGTATATCAGACCTATCTGACCTAGCACAGCTTAAAAATCTTAAAACCTTAATGCTGTCCATGCAAAATATATCTGATATTACTCCGCTGGCCGGAATGGACAAGCTTGAATGTTTTGAAATAAAGCACAGCCCAGAGCTAGAAGACATAAGTATACTTTCGTCTATGCCCCTACTAAAAATAGTCTGCCTTTATGACACAGCCGTTATGGATTTATCCCCCCTGGCAAAGTGCCCAAGGCTAACCAATATTGATGTAGGAAGAACCCATATTACTTCCCTTCAAGCAATAGAGGGTATGGAAAAGCTGGAATTTCTAAACCTAAGCGCCACATTGGTAACAACACTTGACGGGATTGAAGCTCATGTATTTTTACATAGCCTAGACATTTCAGAGCTTCATATAAAAGACCTGTCACCGCTTATGATCCTCCCTAACCTTAGCACAGTTTACATTAGCAATAGCATGAACTGGATTGCTAACGCCTTAGAAAATCCTCATTTTGAAGTTATAGTAAAAAAATAAAAGTGTGCTCTCTGCACACCAATGTAACATAAACCCTTTGGTATAATATTCTCAC
The DNA here is from genome assembly GCA_964456085.1 of uncultured Eubacteriales bacterium. Taxonomy (GTDB): domain Bacteria; phylum Bacillota; class Clostridia; order Lachnospirales; family CAYWBF01; genus CAYWBF01. Next base: position 744 of record CAYWBF010000403.1, on the reverse strand, counting down.
CTCAGCAACTCCGGATAATTTCACGGATTGCAAAAAATTTTATAGGGAGATGAAAAGTATGAAAAAGTTTTCAAGCTATAGGCAACTGCTAACAGGCATTATTATCGGTGTTATACTATCCCTAGGCGTGACCGCCCTGGGCGCAACAAAAATTCTAAGGGCCGAATACAACAACGCTAAGGTTATATTCAACAACAGGGTGCTGGAACTAAAAGACCCGATAGTTAGCATCGTTGACGAAGCAACTCCACAAAACGCAACAAACTACATGCCCGTAAGAGCCGTGCTAGAAGCCATGCAATACGACGTTTCCTGGGACGAAGCCCAAAAAGCTATTATAGTAAAATCCCGTGTAAAGGAGTTTGACGATCCTATCTTGCTTAGGGATCTGCTTGAAAAGGTTAAAACACTAGGCATTACAAGCGAGGTAATTTTTGAACCAGAGAAAGATAAAAGAGAAGTAATTTTCACAAACGGCAACAAAAAATTAACTATGCCCCTTCCAAAAGACAACGAAACCACCTCAACCTTAGAATACAACGGCAAAAAAGCAACAATCAATCTAATCATTAAAGACAGAAGCACCTTTATTAACGAAAAAGAACTAGCCGACGCCTTCAAAAAACTAGGCTTCACAAACTAAAAATCCCCCCTCAAAGCCTTGCGCTGAGCACCTGCCCAGCACAAGGCTTTTCTATTCCTCAATATCCGGCTTTTTTGGAAAGAGGGGGCGTTGGGGGAGAA
>CAYWBF010000402.1:0-2775 GCA_964456085.1 uncultured Eubacteriales bacterium | reverse complement strand
TCCAGCGAGGTTTTGCGTGACCTTTACAAAAACGGCATCACAGAGCCTACAGTTGAGGAGGTTCAAGACACCGTTGAAACGGTGCTTATTCGCAGAAATCATGCCAAAGTAGCAAAGGCATATATAATTTACAGAAGCGAAAGAAGCAGAATAAGGGAAATGAACACCCGCTTAATGAAGATTTACGAGGACATTACCTTTAAGGATGCAAGCGAAAGCGATATCAAAAGAGAAAACGCCAACGTAAACGGTGACACCGCCATGGGCACAATGCTAAAATACGGCTCAGAAGGCTCAAAGCAGTTTACCGAAATGTTTATACTAAACCCAGAGCACGCAGCTGCCCACAAAAACGGCGATATTCACATACATGACCTAGACTTTTTCACAATGACCACCACCTGCTGCCAAATCGACTTGATTAAGCTTTTTACCGGCGGCTTTTCCACTGGTCATGGTACTCTAAGAGAGCCAAACGACATCTATTCCTACTCTGCTCTAGCCTGTATAGCCATTCAGTCCAACCAAAACGACCAGCACGGCGGCCAAAGCATAGTTAACTTCGACTACGGCCTTGCTCCGGGGGTAAAGAAAACCTTTTTGAAGCAATACAGACTTAATATGGAAAAAGCAATAGAGCTGTTAGCATCTGACCACCTTCCACAAGCAATGGAGGAGTCCTCCTTAGAAGACACCTTAAAGTCGATTCAGCGCGAAATTTTGGACAAGGGCTTTGAGCTTAGAATATCTAATTACGAAGCTTACCAACAAGAGGAAGTAAAAGCACTTTTGGCTATGGACTGCTTTGCCGAGGAGGAAATAAGAAAGTCTCAAGCCTTTGCTTACAAAAGCGCCTTAAAAGCTACAGACAAGGCGTGCTTCCAAGCAATGGAGGCATTAATCCACAACCTTAACACAATGCACTCCCGTGCAGGCGCACAAACTCCATTTTCTTCCATAAATTATGGCATGGATACCACAGAAGAAGGTCGCATGGTTATTAAAAACGTACTACTAGCCTTGGAATCCGGCCTTGGAAACAATGAAACCCCAATTTTCCCTATTCATGTGTTTAGAGTTAAGGACGGCATAAACTTTAACCCAGGTGAGGTTAACTACGACTTGTTTAAGCTGGCTTGCCGTGTAAGCGGAAAAAGACTGTTCCCTAACTTCTCCTTCCAGGACGCACCCTATAATTTGAAGTATTATAAGGAAGGACACCCAGAAACGGAAATCTCATACATGGGCTGCCGCACAAGGGTTGTAAGTAATATTTACGACAAGTCAAAGGAAACCACATACGGACGTGGAAACCTAAGCTTCACCAGCATTAACCTGCCAAGGATTGCCCTAAGAAGCAAAAAGAATAAACAATGGTTTTTTGAGGAGCTTGACAGAAAAATCGACCTTTGCGTAAATCAGCTCTTAGAGCGGTTTAAGGTACAGTGTGCCAAAAAGGTTAAAAACTTCCCATTCCTTATGGGTGAGGGTGTTTGGCTGGATTCAGAGAAGCTTGGCCCAGAGGATAGTGTAGCGGAGGTGCTTAAGCATGGTACACTGTCCATCGGCTTTATTGGCTTGGCAGAAACACTTATGGCTCTAATCGGCAGCCACCACGGCGAGACAGAGGAAGCAAGAGAGCTTGGGTTTAAAATTATTTCCCATATGCGTAAAAGAATAGACGAGTACGCCCAAGAAATGCAGCTTAATTTTTCCCTTATTGCCACTCCTGCCGAGGGACTTTCTGGGCGGTTTATTAAGCTTGACCGCAAGGAGTTTGGTGAGCTTGAAGGAATCACCGACAAGGAATACTATACAAACAGCTTCCATGTGCCCGTTTATTTCAAAATTAACTCCTTTGAGAAAATTAATATAGAAGCACCATATCATGAGCTTACCAATGCGGGACATATTACTTACGTTGAGCTTGACGGTGATGCCTCAAGAAATATAGAGGTGTTTGAAAAGCTTATACGTCATATGCACAAGACTGGTATTGGCTACGGCTCCATTAACCACCCTGTTGACCGTGACCCAGTTTGCGGATTTTCGGGGACAATCGGCGAAACCTGTCCTAAATGCGGCCGAGTTGAGGAGACTGGTGTGCCATTTGAGCGTATCAGAAGAATTACCGGCTATCTTGTAGGCACGCTGGAAAGATTTAATAACGCCAAGCTTGCCGAGGTTAAGGACAGAGTAAGACACTCTACCAATTAACCGCAGCTTCCGAAAACGTCACCTACATGAACCATACTTATATGCATAATCCCGGCCTCCATGTACTCATCACCGTAGGCCTTAAACCCCAGCTTCTCGTAAAAGCCTCTTGCAGGGAGCTGGGAATGTACATATTGTTTTTCGTAGCCGCTGTCGAAGGCGTGTCTTATTAGCATACGCACAACCAGGTCCCCATAGCCGCTCCCCCTGTGCTCTTTAAGCACGGCTATTCTCCCTAAGGTTGCGGTATTGTTATCCGGAAAGATTACACGGCCGCAGGCCACAGGCTCCTTGCCGTCATACACCACTATATGTACAGCCTTAAGGTCGTGCTCGTCTCTTTCTAAATCAACGTGAACGCCTTGTTCTTTAATGAACACGGCTTCCCTTACCATATATGCATCATCAAGGCTGTCTATACCGCCTTGTAGTATTTCGGTAGTTATCATAAAAATCCACTCCTAGTTTTAGCTTGAGTTCAAAAAAGGTTAAAAAATAACTTAATTTTAAGGGCTGTAACAAACAGCAATTCCGTACAAATACGGAATTGTTACTTGT
>CAYWBF010000401.1:0-2798 GCA_964456085.1 uncultured Eubacteriales bacterium | reverse complement strand
GCCCCTTGCTCACAGCTTGGAAGCGGCGCAGGATATAGTTAAGCTTGTAGAAAAAAGTAGGCTGCAAAATGCTTGTGCCTTTATGTACCGATTTTTACCGGCCATAAATATTCTTAAAAAAGAAATAGCTGAAAAAACAATCGGAAATATAATAAATTTTAAGTTTTCAACCTTCCACAGCAGTTATCTGGACATAAAAAAATCCGGGTGGCGAACAGAAAGCCAATCCGGGGGCGGTGCTTTTTTAGACTTGGGTGTGCATTTGGTAGATTTGGTTCATTATGTCTTGGGTGATATTACAGAATGTGATGCAGACTTGAAAATCCACTTTAAGGAAAGAAGCAGGGTTGACGAACATGCATTATGCAAAGTTAAGCTGGAAAATGGCTTAACAGGAACAATTGAGGTATCAAGAATCTCGGCGGAAACAAATAACCGTGATCAAGTAGAAATTTACGGTGAAAAAGGAAGCCTTAAGGTTAATATGAAAAAGCCTTATGTGCTGGAATATTTTAATGTTGAAGATAATTGCACCAAATTAATTTATTCTGATAAGCAGCTTCTTAACAAACTGCATTTTCTACCCGAAAGAGCAAGCCTTGGGTTTTTTCAAGGGGCACACACAGCTTCACTTGTTGAATTTGCCAATTCTGTATTTACAGGTAAGAAGTCGGATATAGCGGCAGATTTTACAGATGGCTTCAAGGCTCAAAGAGTGATTGATATGGCTTATAGCAAAAAAAATCAAGCAATCAAGGATTAATAATCCTTGATTGCTTGATTTTTTTATTTGGGAGATTTATTGGTTGATTAGTTCTTCGATTCTGCTGTCCCCGATGTATAAACCCTCGAGTACGGACTTTTGATTTTTCACCTTTATTTTAATGTAGGTATCCATTCCTTCATTATATATACGTTCTGCCTTGGGGGCTAGGTGCTCCTGCATGTAGTAGCGGTCGAAGGGCAGCCTTATGGTGCGGTCACTTAATATATATATTTTCTTCAGCTTTATTACTCCTTCCCCTTCTAATGGTTTGTTTGGCGAATCGGATAGCTCGCTGACTACTGTGTAGCCGTCAGGGGATTGGGATAGTCTTACGAACAGAAGAGGGTAGTATGTGCTTTCAAAGTTAATCCCGTCTTGCAGCTCCACCACCGGGGAAATGGATACATATTTTCCACGGAAGGGGTCTGACGGGTCGATGGGACGGGTTTTTATGTTAAATTCCGTGCCTGTTGATAGAAGTGTGTTTTTTTCAATTATTATATTTATGGGAATATAAAGTTGAAGGGTTATTGCTACTATTAAAATTATTAAGGTATGGTGTGATTTAATTTTACTCAGCATTTAAACTCTTCTCCTTTTTGATTTTTTTTGAAATGGAGATATTTGATACTAGGAATAAGATGCCTACTATTATAAAAGCAACCCCTCTAAGCCAAAAGTCAAAACCAGTGTTAAAGAACCTTATTATGATTTCTAAGGAAATAATAGCTGTGCCAAGACACGCCGAGGAATATTTTGATTGGCGTATGCCGCCTAGGATTAGGGTTATGCCAAGGACTATGATGTAGATATTGGCAAGTATAAATGATAAAAATTTCATGTCCGCAACATATAGTTGCTCCGCTAGTAGCGCAAAGAGGAACACGCCGCCTATTGCCAAGTGGTGAATCCCTTTACTGATAGTATGGTTTTTCCATAGTCTTATAAGCAAATATAGGTTAAAAACGACCATACATAGGGCGATAAAGCCTTTGATTGTGTCATATTCCATTAAGTAGGTATATGAAAATAAGGAAGCATTTTCAAAGCCCATTATAAATAGAATGATGATAGAGCCAATGAAGCCTATTATTCTTGGTGAGCTTGATGAGCTTAGGACCTCATCTTTGAAATAGGCTGTCGAGATAAGGTATAGCATGGAAAAATATACAGATGAGATAATTAAATATTGGTTTGAGGAGACTACGTTAGATAGGAGAATCGGATAAAAGCATATGGACAAGCACCATAGTAGCAACTGAGGGTAAGCAATATATTTGTTTTCCTTTAACCTAAAATAAAGATGAGGGAATACTAGGAGCAATAAGGCCAGGGCGAACAGAGGGTAGTAGTTAATATCTAGGTAATTGGTTGACATTGACCATGAGGTGATTCCTACTATATAAATAAGGCAGGGCATTGTTACATTTAAAATGTAGGAAATCGGCAGAACCAGTAAGGAGCAGACAAGCAAATAACTCTCAAAGCTACCGGGAAGCTGATAAATTTGGCTTATGAGAGCAATACATGCGTAGATAGATGCAGAATAAAATACTCCAAGGCTTTCTCCCCACGCTGGGCTTTTGATTTTTTTGAAGTAAATTATACAGGCGAGGACTTGGCTTATAAGTAATGGAACAAAGGCAATAATTGTCCGTAGCCAAATAGGCAGCTTATACCAATTTGAGGCAAATACCAGTATTATACCCATACCCACTAAGAAAGCGCCTATTATTCCGAAGATGATAAGCAGAATGTTATAGTCAGCCTTTTTGCTGTTGGGGTATAGAGAATTTATTTCATTTGCCTGTTGAGAGCTAATTATACCTTTTTCTTGCCAAAGGGTAAGCTCTGATTGCAGCTTTTTTTCAAATTTCATTTTTCTCTCCTAATTAATAAGTTGGGTTTTGCCCAACTGGATTTTTTCAACGTAAATAAAGCTTACAATTTTTTTGGAAAATATTCAAGGATTTATAAAAAATAAAAGGTATTGCTCAGCCGAAGCAATACCTTTTAAAATTTTACTATTTTT
>CAYWBF010000400.1:0-2801 GCA_964456085.1 uncultured Eubacteriales bacterium | reverse complement strand
ATATTTGCTGACTTTGTAGCGCCTTTTGGATATGACGACCAGCTTTTGAGCAGACGCTTCACTCCTCCAAACTCTACTCACTGGTTCGGCACAGACAACTTCGGCAGAGATATTTTCAGCAGAATTGTTTACGGCTCAAGAATCTCTTTGCAGGTAGGCTTTATCGCCGTTAGCATATCCGCTCTTGTTGGAGGAGCGCTTGGTGCAATAGCCGGATACTACGGCAAGCTTATAGACGGTGTAATAATGAGAATTATTGACGTGTTTATGGCAATCCCAAGTATTTTGCTTGCCATATCCATTACCGCCGCCTTTGGCTCCAGCCTTGTTAACGTTATGATTGCCGTTGGGGTATCCAACGTGCCTACATATGTTAGAATTGTCCGTGCCTCGGTGCTGACTGTTCGTGAGCAGGAGTACATAGAGGCCGCCAAAGCCATAGGCTCCAGCGACCTTAGAATTATTTTGCGCCATATTATTCCAAACTCCCTGTCACCCCTTATTGTCCAAGCCACTCTTGGAGTTGCCAGTGCAATTCTTTCGGCGGCGGGCTTAAGCTTCATCGGCCTTGGTATTCAGCCGCCTTCACCAGAGTGGGGCGCTATGCTGTCCGCAGGCAGAGCTTATTTCCGTGACCACTGGTATGTGGTTATGTTCCCCGGCTTCGCAATAATGCTAACAATTTTTGCCTTGAACCTGTTTGGGGACGGTCTTCGTGACGCCCTTGACCCAAGGCTCAAAAAGTAAAAGAAAGGATGAACGACCATGACGGAAACGCCCCTTCTTTCGGTGCAGGGCTTGACTATAAGGTATGTAACGGACGACGGCGTTGTCAGCGCCGTAAGCGGCATTAACCTAGAGGTTATGAAGGGCAAAACCCTTGGGCTTGTTGGAGAAACGGGAGCCGGAAAAACTACCACCGCTTTAGGTATTTTAAGGCTTATTCCAGACCCACCGGGGGAAATTGTCAGTGGCAAGGTAGTATATGACGGGAGAGACTTGCGCTCACTTACCGAAGCAGAGATGAGAAACGTCCGTGGCAGTGAAATCTCCATGATTTTCCAAGACCCAATGACCTCTCTTAACCCTGTTTTGACAGTAGGCGAACAAATCGCCGAGGTTATTTTGCTTCACGAAAAGGTGAGTAAGTCAGAGGCGGAGGATAAGGCAAAGAAAATGATGGAAATGGTAGGTATCCCAGGAGAACGCTGGGGGGAGTATCCACACCAGTTTTCCGGTGGCATGAAGCAGCGTATTGTTATTGCAATGGCGCTTTCCTGCAACCCTAAGTTGCTTCTGGCTGACGAGCCTACTACTGCCCTTGACGTTACTATACAAGCACAGGTGCTTGAGCTTATTTTTAGCCTTAGAAAAAATTTGGGTACATCAATGATATTAATTACCCATGACTTGGGTGTTGTTGCCGAGGTTTGTGACTATGTGGCTATTATTTATGCCGGTGAAATTGTAGAGTACGGTACTATCGCTCAAATTTTTGAAAAGCCACTTCACCCATATACTGTGGGACTTTTTGGCTCCCTGCCAAAGCTCACAGGGGAAATCGAGCGACTTGTACCAATCCCCGGACTTATGCCAGACCCTACAAATCTACCCAAGGGCTGCAAATTCCACCCAAGATGCGGTAAATGCAGTCAAGAATGTACGGAAAAACCTCCCCTTGAAATAGAGTATTCAGAGGGTCATAGGGTGCGCTGCCATTTATATGGCTCTCAGTCAAACAGAAAGGAAAATGCCCAATGACCGCTCCATTACTGGAAGTGAAAAATTTAAGCAAGTTTTTTAAAACTCCAAGGGGTATGCTTCATGCGGTAGACGACGTTACCTTTTCTATTCCAAAGGGAACAACCTTAGGCGTGGTGGGGGAGTCGGGCTGCGGCAAGTCTACCCTCGGCAGAACTATTCTGCACCTAACGGACATAACCTCGGGCAAGGTTTTCTTTAACGGAGATGACATAACCGACGCTTCCGGGCAGCACCTTAAGGAGCTTCGGCGAAAAATGCAAATTATTTTTCAAGACCCCTTTTCCTCTCTAAACCCAAGAATGAGCGTTAGGCAAATAATCTCCGAGCCATTTGAAATATACAAAATTTATAGATCCAAGGCGGAGCTTAACAAAAAGGTAAGCGAGCTAATGGAAATCGTAGGTCTAGCAGAACGACTGTCAAACGTGTATCCCCATGAGCTGGACGGCGGCCGCAGACAAAGAATAGGCATAGCCAGAGCCATTGCCCTAAATCCAGAATTTATCGTATGCGACGAGCCTGTTTCTGCCCTTGACGTGTCTATACAGGCGCAGATTATAAACCTTATGAGGGATCTACAGCTGGAGCTTAACCTTACATATGTGTTCATTACCCACGACTTTTCAGTTGTACGCCACATCTCCGACAACATTTTGGTAATGTACCTAGGCAAGGTAGTGGAGTCCTCCAAAACAGCGGAGCTATTTGAAAGACCACTCCACCCCTACACAAAGGCACTACTCTCAGCAATACCCGAGCCGGTATACAACAAACCAAAGGAACGCATTGTGCTCAAGGGTGAAATAACCTCCCCTATAGAGCCAAAACCAGGCTGCCGTTTCGCTCCTAGATGCGTCGAAGCAAAGGGTAGCTGCTTCAAAGACACACCCGAGCTTAAGGAAAAGGTAAACGGGCACTTCGTAGCCTGCCCATATTGCTAACCAACAAAAAGACCGCTTCTCACCTGAGAAGCGGTCTTTTTTTGCCCTAAAAACCCACACACCTTATATCCGGCTTTTTTGGAAAGAGGGGGCTTT
>CAYWBF010000399.1:0-2811 GCA_964456085.1 uncultured Eubacteriales bacterium | reverse complement strand
ACAAACCTTAGCAATGGCAACCTTCCAAATGGGTATACCGGCAAGCCTTAAGGAAGCAATATTTTCCCTAGTAGCTGTTGACCACATAGGTCTAATAAAAATCGCACCACAAATAAGCAGAAAAAACACATAATAATTAGCAAAATAAAACAATTCCAAGGATAGCTTAGAATTATTAAACAAAAGAACAGCTTCCGTAAAAAAACTCTTATAATTAAGCAGCGTCTTTCCCAGCGCAATAGCCAAGGGCATAACAAGCTGCTCCTCAACAACCTCATAGCTAAACCCCAGTGAATAAGCATAATCATAGGTAGCAAAAGCAACAGCCTTTGAAGTAGCAAAAAAGGAAGCCCCGGCTTGTGATAGAAGTCTGGTTACATACAATGCTATAGGCCTTTGGCTGCTGCCCACAAGCTCAAGCTGTGGACTTTCTCCAGCCCTAACCCCCCGAGTAAACCCCTCAGGCACCATAAAATATGCAACAATCTTATTTTCTGCCAGTTCCGCCTCAGCTTCCTCCAACGACATTTTTTTTACATTAATTGTACCGGCAACCTCAGGCACACCTTTATAAGTCTCAATTAACAGATTAACCTCAAAGCTGCCATCATTATCAACAATCCCTAATGAAAAAGGCTCAAAAAGTGCCTGCCGCTTAACCATTTCACCGGAAAGCGCAAGCAAAACGGCAAAAATTAAAAGGATAACCCCAAGGGAAAGAATTATCCTTTTAAAATCATAAAAATAAGCCTTTATTTCCAACAAAAGCAGGTTCATATCAACCCAATCCACCAAAAATTTGCATTATAATCAAGAATACATCTTGTGCAGACATCTCATAAAAATTATTCTTTTCAAAATCCGTAGGGATTTCAGCGTCGTTCTTCTCAATACTATACACTAGTGAGGTATCCCCTAAATCAACTCCCAAGCCCGGCAATGAAAACTTATTTATGTTAGCTTCAACGCCGTTGTCGTTTGTAAGCAAGCTGCCGGAAATTTCTGAGCTGATAAGAGGAATTTTAAGAGAAAAATTATCAGCCGGTGCGTTCATATTATAGTTAGTAATTATTGTAATAGGCACTCCCGCTTGACCAAAAATAGAGGTTTCATTTGTAAACCCTTGGTCTGGAAGATTTGTACTTTTTGAGATAGTAGTAAAGGACACCCTATCACCATAATAATCCAAAAATGAAATCTCTAAGAAAATATTGCTTAACAAATTCTTTTGCCCGTTAAACTTAAGCAAAACATTTGTCAGTAGCTCATTTTCTATCTGTATTTGGAAGCTAACAGCATTGCCCCCCACTGTCTCTATTTCAATAAATGCATTACCATTATACAAAGAAGTAGAATTGATTAACTGGTCAATAAATGCCAAATAGCTTTCCTCTGTGGGGTAAGAGCTTCTATAAAGCTTATTATCATTAATAGTCTTCACCAAGTAGCTTAAGAACGTTTTAATAGATAGCTCATCGAAGCTAATACTAATTTTTTTGCCCTTAACCAAAGTTGTGTCCACCAAAACATCAGCAGAATCAACCTTATATTTTCCAAGGGTCAAAAACCTTAAAAATTCCTTGCCTATTTCTTCATAAGCTTCACTGTTTTTTTGTGCCTCTTCCTCTATCTTGGATTTGCTTATTATATCAACAAAGGTAGAATATTTAGTATTAAATGAATCGGAAGCAAAAACAGAGTCTAAATCAACCTGGGAATCCCCAAATACATCATTTAAGGATATTTCATTTCTCCCTAGCCACTCTTTAAGCTTCGTTCCAAAAGAAGGAGCATCAAAGGCAAAATTAAAACCGCTTAATCCAACAACAGTCTCGACGTCATCCATATATATCATAACAGGAAACATAAATACCGTATCAAAGTTAACTAAAAGTTGTTTAGTATCCTTATTATTGGTAATCTCCAAGGAAGAATTCCCAAGCTCCTGTAAGCCTCCACCCAAATTGAGATTAAACTTACTTGTGCTATTCCCCTCATAAACGTCGTTAGACTTTTTTATAAAAGGCACTTCATTTATTACCTCAAGTTCTCTGCTTAGCTTTTTTAGTGTATTAGCCATAGTGAGCCCGGTATATTTTTGGGGCAACAGCATTGCAATAATATCAAGCCGTGAATTATACGCAAAAATAACAGCCACAAGCAATACTCCAACAGCAATAAGGCTGTTTCTTAAAGAATTGTGCTTCTTTTCGCTTGGCTTATTCCCCACATCTTCAGTTACTACGCTTTCTGTAAATAAATGCTCGGTAGGCTCATCTGATAATGGTATGTTTTCTGATAATGGTATGTTTTCTGATTCTGCATTATGGGAATCACCACCTGCGGTTTCATCATCAGAGCCAAATTCCTTGTCATATACCTCTTCTAATCCCTCGCCCAACACCTCATTTAAATGGCTTTCATGAGGCTCGTTCTCTTTATTTTCTAAAAACTCGTTATTTTCCTTATTTTCTTCCAATTTATATAGCTCCCTCAAACTAAGTACGCTTCACAATCTTCTTAAGGATTGCCAAAACCTCAGTTTATTATATTTAATAAATTTGTACCAAATTCCTTTAAATCACCTAAAGCAGAAGGAGCATCTACAAAAACAAATTCTCCCTCTTTAATAATATAAACAGTATCGCAAGCCAACAGCTCATCTGGCTGATGGGAGGTAAAAATAACCGCTTTGTTCATTTCCCTTAGCCTTTTAATCAAAATAAGTAATTTAGCCTTGTAAGAAATGTCCAAAGCCGAGGTCGGTTCATCTAACAAAAAAAAATCCGGCATATTAAGCAAAGCTATAGC
>CAYWBF010000398.1:0-2816 GCA_964456085.1 uncultured Eubacteriales bacterium | reverse complement strand
GTTAATTTTTTCATTTAACTTCCTCCTTAATATAAGGTTCAATAGTTTCGGAGTTCCCGAACCGATTATAGTTTATATGAAAATAATCCATAGCACAATTTCATAAACGGCATTTTTGTTTAATTATCAGCACAGTTGTTGTTATTAATTATAAATTATAGCGTATTTTCTCTATTCTCATTGTCACTATTGTTCCAAGACCTTCTTTGCTGTTTACCCTTAAGTAGCAACTATTACCATAATACAGGCTTATTCTTCGTTTTACATTAATAATGCCTATACTGGGCTTGTCCTTTTTTGAGATGGCTACGCCGTTATTGATTATGTCTACCATTTGTGGGCTTATGCCAAGGCCATCGTCGGATATGGTGAAAATAATGCCGCTGCCTTCTTCCTGTGCTTTGATGTATAGGGTTCCTTTGGAGCTTTTCTTCTCTAGTCCGTGTATTATGGAGTTTTCAACCAATGGCTGTATCAAAAGCGGCCTTAAGGTAATTGACAGCAGATTTTTTGGGACATCAATAATTAGATTAAATTTGTTGTTAAACCGTACATTTTGTATATCTATGTAACAAGCTACCAGCGTTAGCTCCTCCTCTAAGGTAATTAACCTGTCTGAAAAATCTATGGAGTTTCTTAAAATTTTTGATAGCTTAATTACTACGTCTGATATTTGTTCCTTCCGTCCTATTTCGTTTAGAGATTTAATTACCCCTAGTGTATTAAATAAAAAGTGAGGATTTATTTGAGATTGGAGAGCTTCCAGCTGAGCGGTTTTTAAAAGTCCGGCTTCCTCAATCCTTGCTTCAATCAAGTCCTTAAGCCTAGTTACAAGCTTATTAAATTCCGTTTCCAGTATGCCTAGCTCATCATCACGATTTAGGCATAAAGATACGCTTAAGTCCCCTGTACCTACTTCTTCAATGGCTTCCTTTATCTGCATAATGGGCTTAGTAATATTTGCAGACACAAGAAAAGCCAAGCCAAAGCAAATAAGAAGGCTTAAGCCGCAAAGTAAATAAAATGCACCCATGGTGCTTTCTCTCTGCTTTGCTAATAGCTGTGAGTTGGAGGTTAATATGCCTTTTAGTCCGTAGCCTATTTCCGTTTCCAATTGAGTAAACGAAGGTTCTTTATTCTTTCCGTTATCTTCAATATCGGCTTTAACCCCCTCCAAAAGATTGTTTGCTGTGGTAAGCACAACAAAGTCTTTATTATAACGTATTGTATAGTCAGCATTAAGCGCCGTATTTAAAGGATATATACCAGAAAATAAATAAGCCCTATACAAATCCGCCATCACCCAGCCAACGACTTGTCCTGCTGAATTTTTCACCTTAGCTGCTACGGTTAGGCATATGCTGTCACCTTTAATGCCTTTGTAGTTCACTGGATAAACCAAAAAATCATCTTCAGTTTCACTAAGCTTAGAAAATACCCCCCAGTTATGGTAAAAATAAATATTTGGGGTAAAGGCTGTGGATATGGTGGACTTACTTTCCCGGGAAATAATGTGAAGCTCCAGCTTGTTTTTATTTCCGGCTAGGAGTTTTGTAAGCTCGGACTGGGCGTTTGATTTGTTTTGTGAGGAGGGGTTTAGTATGTATGCATTTATTTTTGTATTGGTGGTTGCAAGCTTAGCTATGTCTATGGTGTCTAAAATAATTTGGTTTATACCGCTGGCTGCCTTAAGGGCAGTATTGTGGCTTTCGAGCTTTATGTATTGGTTTAGGGTGTCAAAATAAATTTCGTTAATAAATAGCATAATAATTAGCACAGGCGGCATAACGGCCAAGCTGATTACTATAAATAGCTTTTTAAAAAATTTGTTTCTTGCGAAAAAAAGTAGTGGAGTGGAATTCATATAAGTCACCTCCCTATTATTTTAGCTTTTATTTGTACTTTTTACAATATACAGGAATAGGAAGAGAATTTCTTTTAGTACACAATATATACATGTATCATAAAAAAATCTATTTTTATTATAATTAATATTGTGAAAAACGCTGTGAACGAATCCTAATTTTTATTGACTATTTGTATTTTTTATGCTAAATTGTTGATGTTAGCTAAAATATACAATATTTTCAAGCTAACAAAATACATAGAAAAGGGGTAAAAAAATGAAGAAAAACGCTGTTTCTTTGGTTATTTCCACCGTTATAGCACTTAGTACACTTGCTGGCTGCGCTTCCCAAAGTGCTCAGCCGGCTCCAGGTGCATCTGCTGCGCCTGCGGCTTCGGCTGCACCAAGTAGTGGTGACAATGTTGCTATCGATATTTTCCAATTTAAGGTTGAAATCAACGACGCTCTCCAAAACGCAATTAAGACTTATGAGACAAAAAATCCTAACGTAAAAATCAATCTTGAAACAGTTGGCGGCGGTAACGACTATGGCGCTGCCTTACGTGCAAAAATGCAATCTTCACCTGTGACTATCTACAACATAGGCGGACCCCAAGATGCCAAGGACTGGATAAACAATCTTGAGGATTTATCAGCAGAGCCTTGGGTTAAGGAGGCAGTTGACGGAACATTGTTGGCAGTTACTATGGACAACAAAATTTACGGCTTGCCATTTGCCATAGAAGGATATGGACTTGCTTACAACAAGGCTATATTTGAATCCTGTGGCATCGACCCAGCTACTTTGACCTCTTTTGACAAAATAGAAGCAGCTTTTAAAACTATAGACGGAAAAATTGCTGACGGCTCCTTAAAGGACAAATTTCCTATACTCGAAGCAGTGGTAGAGCTTCCAGCAAAGGAGACATGGGTTACTGGACTTCACGGATTAAACGTTGCCCTTTCTAAC
>CAYWBF010000397.1:0-2817 GCA_964456085.1 uncultured Eubacteriales bacterium | reverse complement strand
AAAAGAAACATATCATCATGGAAATTTAAAAAATGCCTTGATAGAAATAGCAATTGATATTATAAATCAAGAAGGAGTTGAAAATTTGTCCTTAAGAAAAGTAGCTGCCAAATGTGGTGTAAGCCACACAGCTCCACGCAGCCATTTTCGTGATAAAGAAAATATGCTTGAAGTAATAAAACAATACGTTACAGATAAGTTAACCGTTGTTTTAAATGGTGAATTGCATAAACATAAGGATAATCCCAATTTAGCTATTGAGTTAGGGAAAACCTACGTAAAGTTCTTTTACGATAATCCTAACTATTTTTATTTCTTATTTCGTAGGTCAAATTTTTATATCAATCTAACTCAAGATTTTTCTACAATAGAAAGTTATCTTCCCTTTGAAATATTCAAAAAAGTTGCACTTGTTAGTATGGATGCAAGTGGGAGTCCGGTAGAAAAGCATTTACAGAAGTTAATTTCAATGTGGGCAGTCGTACATGGTATTGCTTCTTTTGCAACAATGCAAAATGTGCATTTTGATGAAGATTGGGTAAAAATGACAGAACAAATTTTGACAGAAAATATTACATTAGGAGGCTCAAAGCAATTATGAAGAAGAACAAACGATTAGCAATAACAATTATCTGCTTAATCTTAATGTTAGCAGCAGTGCTTCTTATTCTTTATTTTAACGAATTGCGTACCCTATCAACATTAAAAAGAGTGAACGACCACCCGATTTATAGCATGACATATAGTGGTGATTATGGTTTTGATGATTTCTTAAAAATAGGTGCAAAAACGAATAAAGACATAGAAAACTTCGTAACAAAACGATTGCTGAAAGGACTTCAGATTCGGCTAACTAAGCAAGGAGATGCTTGCTCAGCTTTTGTAGCAAAAAATGAGAAGGGCGAAATTTTGTATGGGCGAAATTTCGATTGGGATTATGCACCTGCACTGCAACTAACAACCAGACCTGAAAATGGTTATGCATCCATCTCCACTGTAGATATTGCTTATTTAGGATATTCAGAAACGAACTTACCTGACGAAAAACCATTTAGTAGTTTTCTAACCTTAGCAGCGCCCTATCTTACTTTTGATGGAATGAACGAAAAAGGTCTGGCTGTAGCTTTTTTTGCAGTAGTAGAAGAATCAAAGCCTCCTTATGACCCAAATAAAATAACGCTACAGAATACAGCAACAAACAGGTTGTTACTTGATAAAGCTGCTACTGTTGATGAAGCAGTTGAGCTGCTAAAACAATATAATATGTCTTTTGAAGAAGGAGTACCGGTTCAGATTTTTATTGCTGACGCAACAGGTAAATCCGTAATTGTTGAGTATTGGGACAACGAGATGCAGATTATTGAAAGCAATGAGGCTGGCAAGCAATGTGTCACAAACTTTATCATCTACAATAATTTAAACATTGGTAGGGGCGGTAACGAATTTGAAAGATACAATTCAATGAAAGAAACTCTTGAAAAAAACAATGGTGTCATAAGCGATGATGAAGCAATACAGCTTTTAGCAAGTATAGGTGCTAAATCGGATATAAGCTCAAGTGTATTACAGTGGTCAGTGCTGTATAATCTAACAACTCTTGAAGGATGCATTTTTGCTATTGGAGAATCTGATAATATACATTTTTTTAAATTACAATAATTAACTGATACATAGTTTTAAGTACTTATTTTTTTGTTGATTCATGAGCGAACGCAAGTGTAGCTAATAATTCTCAGATAGGCAAATAAAAAAGCAGACACCTTAATTTTGGGTGTCTGCTCAGACTGTCGACAAATGGCCTCTTGGGCTTACCCCAAGAGGCCAAATTTTTTGTATATCGAAAACCCCGGCCTAGCCGGGGGTTTTCGATATACAAAAAGAGCAATTGTAGAATCAGTAAATGACTTTCTTAAGAATATTGGTCAAATTGAGCATACCCGGCATAGGAGCATTTCAAACTTTTTTGTTAATCTTGTATCGGGGCTAGCAGCGTATTCATTTTTGCCAAATAAACCTTATTTACATTTTTTAAATTGTCTTATCTCTTTGAACTAATTATTTCGTGCTAAGAGTAAACGCTTTTTTTAGGGGAGTGCCTTTTTTTGCTTTTTTATTGTTTTTTCTATAAATTTATCGAACTCACGTTAATTTATAAAACCCTGAATGCATAAACACAAAAAAGGCTTTCAGGCATCAAAACAACACCCAAAAGCCAATCTGCTTCTACCAAAGGCATAAGCTTTTCTCTTAAGCCCTTATAACATCAAGTTGGATTAAACCTCAACCCAACCAACTATTAAATTTTGTAGTATTTCTTTCATTGTATCAGTCTATCGGACCAGTCCTTATAATAATCAGGAAATTCTCCCTCGAATATCTCTTATTCTTAAACAGTATTTATTATTATACTGCGCCGGCTATAAGAATAAGCCTTCTATGAGCTTGAATTAAAATAGACCTATACAACATTAGAATAATAAAGTAGTAGCTTGTTATTGCAATTGACAGCATGATACATAGGAATAAACTTAAATGAAGCCAGAGCCTGTTCAAAGCTGTATTTATGCTTTTAAGCTAAGAAAATTCTACACCAATAAAATAACATAAACTACTTGAAAGAATAAAAACCTTTTGCCATATTGCTAATTAATATTTATAAAATAAAATGCCCAGAGGAAGGCAGTCGTTCCCCACGGAAATGCTCTAAATCCTCGACCTCAAACTCCTCTGCCCGAATAACCTTCGTAAGTGCAGAATCTCGCTTTAACCTTAGTACATTTATACCCCCAGAATTTTTCGTGGAGTTTTCAGGTATAA
>CAYWBF010000396.1:0-2836 GCA_964456085.1 uncultured Eubacteriales bacterium | reverse complement strand
GCCTCCATGCCAAGCATTTTTAATGCTGTTATGGAGGCTGTTTTTGTGTATTTCTATTGTGTTCATACAGGCATTCTAAAAGGACTATAGCCATAGGATAATCGTAAGCCATAGTCCTTTTTTATTTTCTCTTAATATGTTACGACGTTTTACATGAGAAAATTAAGCTTCCTCGTCCTCATCGTCGTAAAGGTCATCGTTTTCGTCGTCGTCGTATCCGTCTTCAAAATCGTCATCATCAAAATCATCTTCATCTAAGAATTCGCCGTCGCCGTCAAAAAAGTCATCGTCATCGTCAAGCACGGTAGAATAAAAAACCTCTACTGCCTCTTCAAATTCCTCGTCGTCCTCTACGTTGTCAAGCTGGAAGCCGTCATCAGTCCTTGTAAGTCGGTAAATAAAAAGATCGTCTTCTTCTGTTTCGGCATCCTCGTCAACGGTTGGGGCTTCTACAGGCATAAGGGCAACATATTCCTTTTCGCCTACCTCAAAGGTAGAAACTACCTGGCATTGAATCTCCTTGCCATCGCCCAAATCAAGAGTAAGAATATCGCTGTTGCAGCCGTCACCGCAAGCGTCGCCACCGTGACCGCAGCCACAATTACAATTATCGTGCATTTTATTAACTCCTTTGTTTATAATTTCCTAGGTTTACTGAATTATAACTCTAAATTGGATGTTTGTAAACTATTTATTTAGAGCTAGGGGGTTTGGGGGAGTGCAGCTCCCCCAAGACTATATCTCCCCTCAAATAAATATCATGTAACTTACTTGTTATTGACTAATATTGCCAAAGTATGATATGAAATATACATAGGGAATCGCAAATTTAAACTTGAAAAATTTTTATGATAAGCCATTCCATATATATAAAACTGTTGAGGTGCAAAAATTGGAAAAGAAAAAAAATGCTAACGCATATAACAACGAAAGCATAACCACCCTTAAGGGCGCAGACAGAGTTAGAAAAAGACCATCGGTAATTTTCGGCTCTGACGGACTTGAGGGCTGCCAGCACGCTGTGTTTGAGATTTTGTCAAACAGTATAGACGAGGCTCGGGAAGGCTTTGGGAAAAAGATAATCGTAAAGCGGCATAAGGATAAATCTATAACCATAAAGGATTTTGGCAGAGGCATACCTGTTGACTACAACGAGAAGGAGGAGAAATACAATTGGGAGCTTGTTTTTTGCGAGCTGTACGCAGGTGGGAAGTTTTCTAATAATGAGGAGGAAAGCTATTCCTACAGCCTTGGGCTAAACGGACTTGGGTTATGCGCCGCCCAGTATTCCTCTGAATACATGGACGTAAAAATCCACCGTGACGGCTATTTGTACACACTCCACTTTGAAAAAGGCGAAAACATAGGCGGTTTAGTCCGCCAGCTTAGCGACAGCGAGGAAACAGGGACAGAAATTACATGGCGACCTGATATTGAGGTTTTTAATGATGTAAATATTCCCCTCACCTACTACGAGGAAACCATAATGCGCCAAGCCATTGTAAACGACGGTATTGTTTTTGAGCTTATAAATGAAGAGGAAGGGCAGAACGATACTGCCAAATCCTATTGCTACGAAAATGGCATAGTTGACTACTTAAAGGAGCAGGCAGAGGAAACGGCCCTTACAGAGCCTTGCTATGTGGAAAACGAAGCAAGGGGCAGAGACAGAGCGGACAAGCCAATTTACAAGCTGAAATTTAAAATCGCTTTTTGCTTCAATAATGAAATAAGCCGACAGGAGTATTTTCATAACTCCAGCTTTCTGGAGTATGGCGGCTCTCCCCAAAAGGCTGTTAGGGCAGCCTTTGTAGCGGAAATAGATGCGCTGCTTAAGTCTCAAGGTCAGTACAAAAAGGACGAAAAGAAAATAACATACACAGACGTAGAGGATAGTCTTTTTCTTGTATCCAGCTCTTTTTCCACTATAACCAGCTATGAGAACCAGACAAAAAAATCCATTACCAATAAATTTATACAGGAAGCAATGACAGAGTATCTGCGAAAGCAGCTTCTTGTATATTTCACCGAAAACCTCGCTGATGCACAAAAAATAGCCGGACAGGTTTTGGCAAACAAGCGCAGCAGGGAAACCGCCGAAAAAACCCGAATCACAATAAGAAAGAAGCTCACAGGCTCCTTGGATATTAATAACAGGGTGGAAAAATTTGTAAACTGCAGAACGAAGGACGTTAACAAAAAGGAAATTTATATAGTAGAGGGAGATTCTGCACTGGGAGCCTGTAAGCTTGGGCGTAATGCAGACTTCCAAGCTATAATGCCTGTACGGGGTAAAATTTTAAACTGCCTAAAGGCTGATTATGAGAAAATATTTGCTAATGATATAATTATGGATATTATCCGTGTGCTTGGATGCGGTATTGAGGTTAATAACAAGCACTCCAAGGACCTTAACTCCTTTGATATGTCTGCTTTAAAATGGAGCAAAATTATTATATGTACTGATGCTGACTTTGACGGCTTTCAAATACGCACATTGATTTTGACTATGCTGTACCGCCTTACTCCTTCCTTAATTACTAACAGAAAGGTGTTTATTGCGGAGACACCGTTATATGAAATCACCTCCGCCAAAAAAATCTACTTCGCATACAGTGACGGAGAGAAAAATAAAATCATTAGCAGACTTACGGGGAAGTATACAATACAGCGTTCAAAAGGCTTGGGCGAAAACGAGCCGGACATGATGTGGCAGACCACCATGAATCCGGAAACAAGAAAGCTTATTCAAGTAACGCCGGAGGAAATGGTTAAAACAAAGGCTATGTTTGAGCTGCTTCTCGGGGAGAATCTAAAGGGGCGAAAGGAACATATT
>CAYWBF010000395.1:0-2836 GCA_964456085.1 uncultured Eubacteriales bacterium | reverse complement strand
GATTTAATGCGAGAAATTGCAAATGCATACAACTCTGTAAAACGTAGCTCTTACAAAATTGATACTTTGCCCTCATCACTAATAATTACTGTTAAAGGATTAGAGCAGAGTCAATCAGTATCGGGGTACCAGCTTTTAGCAGGTATGTGGATATCACGTGAAATTTCCCAATTTGGTGATAGTAAAGCAATGTACACTACAGCTACAGGCATATACGTATTCACAGGAAAAACCCTTAGTCTCCCCGGCCTAGAAAATATTGCTAACTCATCAGCTTTAACCTCTATAATTTCAAAATATAATCTGGACGAATTTTTAGGCTCTGGCAATGATTTTAATTTAGCGGCGCCTATTTCAAAGGGAACTGTACAAGGTATTGTTGCTAGACTTGCCGGAGCACCAAAGGGAACCGATGCTGTTAAGTGGCTAAACTCTAAAGGCTTAGACCTACCACTTCGTGGTATGGGAGCGGCTACGACTAATCAAGAGGCTTTATATACCCTCATGTATTTGTACCAAGCTAAAACAAATACTAACATAGCTACCCTAAAAATTAGAAACTTCGGATTAACATCTAAAATTTCTGGCATCGATGATAAGTATAAAAAATCAATCCAAGCTGCATTTGAGCTTGGAGTCTACAATAACAGTAATATGCAGCCAAAGGCAGCCGTAACAGTAAGCGAATTTTTAAATATGCTTGGAGAAGTCAATGCAAAAATAAAACTAAATTAATTAAGAAGGAAGGAATCTTCCAATGTTAAAATTAAAGGTGTTGATATAAGCCAGCTTATTTCAACACCTTTAGTTGCACCTTTGATAATTTTTGAGCAAGGCTATCCAGAAAGGATCGTTTATTATATGAAAAAATCAATATATAGATTTTTAGCTATATTATTGACATTAACCTTCAGCTTGTCTTTGCTTCCACCAATTACTATTTTTGCTTCGGAGCAAGGAGCCATTACTGATTTACGCGGAAATGTTGTTGGTAATAATGTTACATTATCTTGGACAGCTCCATCTGTTATTGGAAATCCACCACCTGGTGGAGATACTGCCGGAGGTATTAGGATATTCATGCGAAACTATACAAAGGGAGAGGCTTACCAAAAAGTTACTAACCCTGACCTTAATAGTTCTGACGTTAGATATGTCTATACTTCTCCTCTCCCGCTAGGCTCTTTAATAAACTTTAGAGCCGAACCGTATCATTTCCATACAATTACACCGGCTAACGGAGCTACTCCTTATACGGTTGAGGTTCGTCCTAATACTGCTAACGAGCGTGAAGCTTTGTACTTAACAAATATAACTGTAGAAGCAGAAGCTACACTTAATACCCTTACGGTAAAATGGGATAACCCGGGCGGCAAATTTTTTGAAGCCTACAAAATAAGCTATGATTTACCTGGAAGCCAGCCTTTTGAAGTGCGTACTACTGACCCTGCTCTAAGGAAGGTTGGTTCAAAATATATCTATACCTATACTTTACCTACCCCTTTAAATATTTCTGGCAAATATACAATTTCTGTTGAGCCTATGCTCCGTGACCCAGCCACAGGCGTTTTAATTGAGGCAAGGTCAAGAAACAGCATTATTGAGGAGGGCGGAAAAAAATACTACTTATTCTATGCCAGTAAAGACACAACAAAATACCAAGCACTAAACGTTCCTGTTAAAGTTCGGCTTACTGCATCACAAAACGGAAGCAGTTACGTTAAGCTTTCTTGGGACTCTTTAATTAAAGCTGAACCCAAGGTAGTAAATATTTTCCGGGGTGATGGCATAATTCCTGATGATACTGACGGTGAGCTTTCCAATAAAGAGTTAATTGGCACCTACGAGAATGAATCGGCAGAAGGAATTAATAGCTTACCATACTTACATCAAGGCATTCCAGCTTACTATCGTGTAGAGGTAACCTATAAGGACGGGAATAAAACAAGGTCAAATATTGTGTTCTATGATCCTGCCTTTAATGATTTTAGTCCATACAGACCAGACATTAAGCCAATAACTGACAATAAAGCAGCTCCATCTGAAATGACTGTCAAATGGATTCCTTTTTTCCGACTACCTTATAACGATAACGAAAAGCAATCACCTGACTACGATGCCATTACAAATACCTTTGTAGACAGAAATATGGTCTATGATATTTATGTTACTGATGATTATTCTCAAATTGACAACTGCCTTCCAATAACCGTAGGTTATAATTATGACAGTGCCCAAAAAGAATATGTGACGAAAATTTCTCAGTACTACGCCTACTCCAACGGTGTATTTACTTTAGCTCCCCTTGTAGGGAATAATATTTACTATGTTAAGGTTATAGCAACTAGACTTGATTCAAAAGGTAACCCTATAGCGGATTTCAAGTCACAACCTGCGTATAAATCCTACTATTTGCCTCCAATAGGTGATATTAGTGATCGTCCGGTTATGCTTACATCTCCTCCTCTTATTATTAAGGAGGTAAAAGGGGTACAAGAAATAACAACCAACTCTATAACAATTCAATGGCGCAAAAAATGGTTTGAATTATTTATAAACGAAACTGATGATCCAAGCAAGGGTAGTTGGTATTCGCAGGTTGGTATTGATGAAAACGGAGATTTTGTTCTTGATAGAGACAAGATCGCAACACTACCAAAGGAAAAACGAGTAGCCTTTATGTATGAAACACTTGCTGAGATTCAGGAGGCACTAATAAATGCCGGTTGGAAGGGTAAAAAAGAAGATATTGGAGGCTTTGCAATACCCAGCAGACAACAAAGCATTGATAATTCAAAATATGACCTTCATGTAACTGAGTACGACAATTATCAGG
>CAYWBF010000394.1:0-2840 GCA_964456085.1 uncultured Eubacteriales bacterium | reverse complement strand
GGGGAAATAAAGTTGAATGTCCTGTCTGTAAAAATCATTATAAAAATGCTTATTTTGTTAATTCCTGCTCTGTCTCTTATTATTTATGTTTTGCTGTTTATTCTTGGTAGAGAAATGACTCTATTTATTAGGGAACAGGTGGGAAACAAGTTTAATGTGGTATCAGCAGCCATGGCTAGGGATATTGGGCAAGTTGCGTCAGATGATACAGAGCTGCTTAAAGATACTACTCAAAAAAGGATAAGAACCTTTTGGAAAAACCGTCATGACGAAATCATAGGCGAATCCAAGAAAAATTATTTAATAAATACACAGCTTCAGGATATTTTTTGTACAATGTTCTATGTACAGGAGAATAAGCTTTATATTTTAGGAGACTATTCCACTTTCAGTGAGGAAGCCACCAATTACAGACATTTAAGAGCCGATTATCTTCTTGGGCCGAAGTTTACAAATAAAGAGGAGGCCTTACAGCTGGCAGAGGATAGCTATAGAGAAACGAGAACAGACCTAGACGGTCAATGGATGTCAAGCTATGCTCAAATTTGGAATGATAGCCAAACAGAAGTCTTTGGACTTTTGGAGCTTGGAACAAGCCAGAAGGAATTTAACAAGCTAATATCAAATACGCAAAAATCTTTTCTTATACTGCTTTCGGTCACCCTTATTATTATTGTGGTACTGCTTGTTTTTATTGTTACGAGTATGCTAAATGGCCTTATTTTGCTAAAGGATGGGGTTGTGTCTGTTACAGACGGCAATCTTGATACTGCAATCAGAATTAAAGGTCATGACGAGGTATCGGATATTAGCAGCTCCTTTAATAAAATGATTACACGGACAAAGAAAAATATTGACTATATAAACCTTATAAACCAAGGGAACGAAAAATTTATTCCATCAGAGTTTTTTAAGCTGCTAGGCAAGAAAAATATTTTGGAGATAGCTCTTGGTGATGAAGCTACTAAAGAGCTGACGTTGGTTGAAGTCACCGAAGAAAATTTTTACGAAATAAGCAAGGGTATGACAGCACGGCAACGGTTTGAATTTTTAAATACCATTTTTGGGATTATGGCTGGAGCTATAAATGATGAGGGCGGCACAATCGAAAACTACCAAGGGGCAGGACTGCGAGCGGTTTTTACCAGCAACACAGACAATGCAATAAGAGCCGTGCTGAAAATAACAGAAATTATGGACGTGTACATAAAAAATTTAGATATTGGCTACAGGTATGGTATCGTAATACACAATGGAGATACTATGATAGGTGTTGTAGGCGACAATCGTCGAATGGAGATAACCTTATTATCAGAGGAGGCAAGCGATATGCAATTGCTTGCCCACCTATCTAAGGCAAATCAAATACGTGTACTGCTTACTCAAAATGTTTTAGATAAATTAGGGCATTATAATGACTTTAATTTTAGATACTGTGGAAATATGGGAGTTTTCTATGAAAACAGCCCCTCCATAAATATATACGAATGTCTTAACGCCTATCCCCTTGAAATACAAAACAACAGAACTATAACTAAAGAGAGCTTTGAAAAAGGGGTTTCGCTTTATATTGCCGGGGAATTTGTCCAAGCAAGAAAAAGCTTTGTTGATGTAATAAAGGTTGATGGCAGCGATATTTTGGCTAAGACGTATGTTTTTATGTGCAATGACAGAATTTCGGACTCCTTAAAGGAATAATACAGTAAAGGAGAGCTTGCAATGCTTAAGGAGCTGGGGGAAAAGCTTAAGGAAATTGAGGCTTTGCTTTTCAAAAAGCCTTCCTCTGCGGCGGATTATGTACATATAGGGAATAATACGCTTATTTCAAAGGGTTTTTTATTAAAAGCAATAATATTATTTATTGCTTTTAATTTTGCGCTTATTAGCTATATTATTCCACGTCTTGAAGGTGTTTTGTGGAGCCCTGATATTTTAATCAACAGTATGAAGCACAAGGATTTTACCGGAAAAGCACGGCTGGTTACAGAGGAGCGGCAAATTGTTTACAGCGGTGGGTTGAAAAATGGCTTGGCAGATGGACAAGGGGATTTGTTTGACAAGGAAAACACCTTATACATAGGCGAGTTCAAGGACAATAACTATAATGGAGTTGGCAAGCTCTTTGATAAGGGAAAACTTGTATATGAAGGTAGCTTTGCTGAAAATAAGTTCCATGGTGAGGGTGAGCTTTTTAATGCTGACGGAACAACCTTATTCAAAGGTACCTTTAATGAGGGCGGCTATGTAAACGGTAGCCTACGCCTGGAGGACGGCAAAATATATACAGGTGGTTTTGAAAACGGTTTATTTGAGGGGGAGGGGCTTTTGGAAAGCGCAGAACCACGGCAGCGCATTTACCAAGGCGGCTTCACAAAGGGAGAATATAACGGAAGCGGAACACTATATGATGAAAGTGACGGAACCATTTCTTACAAGGGTGAGTTTTCAAATGGAAGCTTTAGCGGCAGCGGAAAGCTTTACCGTAAAAATGCTTTGGTGTATGAGGGGCAGTTTTCCAATGGAAAATTCAACGGTAAGGGCAAGCTGTATGATGACAACTATCTAATTTATGACGGCGGATTTTTAGAGGGTGTCTATGACGGTGAAGGCAGACTGTTTATTAATGGTACAAGCCGCATTAAATACGCCGGTGGTTTTCGCAACGGTATGTATGAAGGCAAAGGAAAGCTTTATTTTGAGGATGCTCAAAGGCTGGAATATGAGGGTGGTTTTTTTGAAGGGATGCCATCGGGAGAGGGAACTTTATTTAGTAAAAACGGTTCTGTGGTTTTTTCAGGACTTTTTAATAATGGAGAAGTAGACTACGTAAATTTGCTTGG
>CAYWBF010000393.1:0-2842 GCA_964456085.1 uncultured Eubacteriales bacterium | reverse complement strand
ACCTTTCCTTTGAATACACGTAAATAAAGTAGTCGTTAAACTCATCATAAGCGTTTTTAACCTGTTCAAATTCTGTCATGGTTACGTCATTTTTAGAGTACCTTGCTTTATTGTAAAGCTTTACTAACTCGGAAAGGGAGGTAGTTTCATTATTAAAGAGGTAGCGTTTTCCGAGCCGGTTTGAGTATGAAACATAGGTTTCATTTTTGATAAGCTTGTACTTGTATTCTGTCATTCGTATAAGTCTTTTAAATATTATTATGAGCTGGTGGTTTATGCTTTCCTTGGATAGCTTCTTAAAAAATCTCCTTTCGTTAAAAATTCCATAAAAAATAATGAGCTTGTAGAACATGAGCATAATAGCCCATAAAGCAATGATAGTCAGAATAGTATTTAGTATGCTTGTGCTGCTGGATTTTTTATACTCAGGTTCTGCTTTGGGGCTGGCGCTGTAGCTATAGCGTAGGTCCAGGTCTTCCATTAAATCCATATACTCATCTGTTTCCATAAAGCTTGGAGAAAAGGTGGGCACGTTCTTTGTACCGTTATAGAAGGAGTAGGAATAGGTGGGGGTAGCTTCAAAAATTACCCAGCCGAAGCCTTTAATATAAATCTCAGCCCATGCGTGAGCCTGCCGGTTTGTTATGGGATACCAGCCATATTCGTTTTGCTGGTCGGGCATTGTAAACCCTTCAACGTATCTGGAAGGTATTCCAGCTGCTCTTGCAAGGACAGCCATTGCCGAAGCGAAGTAGGTGCAATACCCCTCTTGTCCCTCAAATAGAAAATAATCAACAAAGTCAGCGTTCTTCTTCTCCAATGGAACGTCCTTGGGGCTTAAGGTGTAGGGGAAGGTGATAAGATGGTCTAGTATTGCCATAGACTTGTCGTAGGAATTGGTTTTTCCGGCGGTCAGTTCCTGGGCAAGGTCTTTTACCCTTTGGGGTAGGCTATCCGGTAGGGATAAGTAGTTGTCGTATATAAATTTTGTACGCTCCTCATTTAACATGTGGTTTGGATAAGTAAAGGTTAATTTGGTTTGAGTATCTTCGATTACAACGCTGGCTTTAACGTTTGGATTTTGGTTTGGAGTAAAAAAGATTGTTTGTGGGAGGACAGAAAACTCACTAAGCCTCATTGCGTCAATAATAAATGGGGAATTGTAGTCGATGTTTAAAAATTTGATTGAATACTGAGAGTATTTCGGCAAAACCTCCGAGGATCGAAAGTCGCCGTTTTGGTTTTCCATAAGGCTGATGCCATCCGGCATTGTAGGCTTTGCAGATAAGGGTGGACGGAAAATGGTTTCTGTTCGTGCTCTGTCTATGTACACCGTTAATTCGTCCAAAAATACACTCTTGTCAAGGCTCCTTCCAAATTCCAGAACACTTTTGAAGCCTGGGGGTATTCTGGGCCAACCTGATCCAAGGGAATGATTGATATAGCTAAAAATGTATGAGCGCAAAGCCATTGAGGTTTCGTAATATTCGGCAGAAGGCTCGTTCATTTCAACCTGCTGGAAGTCTTTGTCGGGGCTTGTCCAAGAGCTTCCTGTGTAGATGGACTTGGTGGCGCCACGCAGATAGGTATTGCCTGTGGTGTAAACGTCCATAACCTTTCTGTCGTTAAGAGCAACGTTGCCGCCGAGGTTGCCGCTGTTACCGTTGAAGCCTGTGGCTTGGAAGGTAAAGAATCGTGGATTAAAGGCAAAATAAAAAAAGTCTGATACATATGTAATGGGCTTCTCAAAAAAATCATAGACAGGTTGAGTATTAAGAGTAACCTCGGGATAGGGTAGATAGTTTGCCGTAAAAATAATAAAGGCGCAAAGGGGCAGCATATATATTAAAAAATAAGCCTCACCATTACGCCGAACTCTTTGCTTGTGCATGTAGAAGTTCAGCTTCTTCACCAATAAAACACAAAAGCAAAATAAAAAAATTAAAAATGCAAAATTCAACTCCTTAGTCTTAAAACCACTAACCCAGCAAAAAATAAAGGGTAAAGCGCCAAAGGCAAATAAGGCGTAGAAATTGTTAAATACGTTCATTAGTATTGTGGTTAGTAGGGCTACCAAAAGTACGATGACAAACACCAGAGTGGTGCTGTAGGAATTTTTGTAAGGTAGGTAGCCTCTTATAAAAAGGGTTAGCTCCCTTATATAATTTGATTCCCCAGAAATGCTTTCTAAATCTGTTTTCAAAATCTCAAAGGCAATGTAGGACGCAAGAATGATCACTGCTATAGAAAATATAGTAGATGGCACCTTACCGCTGAATATTAAATAAAAAACAAAGACGAACAGCAAACCCTGTAAAAATAATGCTATGCCGGATATGTCAAGCACAGTGGCGCTTATTACAGCCGTGTTCATGGAATAGGCAAAAAGTGCGGATATTAGCAGCGAAACATAAAATTCTTGTGTCTTAAGCATTTTAATATTCAATCAAGCTCACCCCGTTTTTTCAAAAGATGTAATCAAGCGCACCCCTTCGGCTTCCAACGTTTTGACAAAGTGGTCTTTCTCATCTGTTATGCAGCCCAAGGACACCCTATGGCCAAACTCCTGACAATCTAAAATTATTTTGGTAATGTGAGCGTTAAGGTTATCTACTAAGAAAATCACGTTCAAAAAATCGTACTGTTCCTTTACATAGTCTATCCCCAAGCCGGAAAAGTCCTCTGCACGGGCGGCCATTTCGTAAAACTCGGAAAACTGGGTAAGGCTGTTGTAGTCGTAGGTTTTATCGTTGAAGGAAAGGGTTACGGAAATATTTCGCTTTAGGCAGTATTTTACATAGGCATCCATTTATTATATTATCTTGTCCATATGGAAAAGATA
>CAYWBF010000392.1:0-2842 GCA_964456085.1 uncultured Eubacteriales bacterium | reverse complement strand
GTTACCTACTACCGCCCCATTTACTGTCGAACGAGACAGGCAAGAATGTATGGACTTAATGCGAAATGATTTACAATGTCATACTCAGTGGATCCTTAGCGGCTCAATTACTGGCTGGGGTGAAAATTTATTGCCGTTATTTGATTTGGTGGTATTTGTATATGTACCACAAGACATTCGAATTGAGCGGTTAAAGAAGAGAGAAATAGAAACATATGGTACCCGAGTATTGTTTGGTGGTGACAGATACGACGAAAATTTAAATTTTTTGGAGTGGGCAGCTGCTTACGATGCAGGAACAAGGAACGGAAGAAGTTTACCAAAACACGAAGCATGGTTAGAAAAAATAACTTGTCCTGTTTTGAGGATTATAAATGATGACTTGGATAAAAGCATTGAAAAAGTCATTCAATCTATCGGTTAGACTTTTTGACTCACAAGCACATCATCACTTAAAAAGTGATACAAAGAAAATCCTTGATTTCAATAGATTTTCATAATTTAGGGGCAAAATCGAACTCCTTTTGTAGGAGCGGTTTTGCCCTTTTTTTTGCTGCCCTTAAGTGGAAACGTACAACCCCTTTTATTTGCAGTCTGTATTATCCATAAAAATGGCATGACAATAACTTGACAAAACAAACTCAACACAGTATACTCAACGTAGACTATTTGGAGGTGAGAGAAATAACCAGACTTCTTGTGTTAGGTATGCTTAATATGCAACCAATGTCCGGCTATGATATTCAACAGATGTTGAAGCTGACAAATGCAGACCGTTGGGGCGGTGTACTCATTGGCTCTATTTACCATGCTCTAAAAAAACTGGAGCAGGAAAAATATATTGAAATTGAGTCAGTTGAGCAAACGGGTCATCGCCAAAAAGCGGTTTACCGAATCACAGACATAGGGAAAACACACTTAAAAGAACTGGTAGCAGAATCTTTGCAAGCTTCTTCTGTGCAGTATCCCTCTACGCTGTATAGTGGTTTATCGTTTTTAAACATCATATCCCCAGAACAAACAAAACAAGCGTTAGAGAAGCAATTGCAATTACTGGAAGATGAATATTGTGCTTTAGAATATGGACAACACGCAAAAAAAGAAGCTGTAGGCGAGCAACTAGGTCCCCTTATGCATCTTGTTTTTGACAATATGTTTTCTATTGTAAAGCAACAACAAGACTTCTTGACAAAGGTATTACAGTTATTGGAACACTAACAATAAATTCTCCCTCATAATGAGGGAGAAAAAAATACCCAAATAGTCAACAATGAATAAACAATATTAATATTGGAGGATTAAGTATGACTACCCTCATTGAAGCTAAAAATTTACACAAAAGCTATAACGGGAGAGAGGTTGTGAAAGGCATAGACCTTGCGATTCACCAAGGAGAGGTTGTGGCTCTAATTGGGCCGAATGGGACAGGAAAATCTACAACAATATCTATGCTTTTTGGTATTCTCAAGCCCGATGAAGGCAGTGTGTCCTATTGGCGAGAGGATTATAAGGCATATGTGGGTGTGCAGTTGCAGTCCACGCCATTTTTTGAAGGGTATACAGCGGAGGAAAATTTAATCCTGTTTTCTTCATTATATAATATACATATGACAAAAGAGCAGATGGATCAGAAGCTCATGGAATGTGGGCTTTTAGAAGTAAAAAAGACTCTTGTAAGCCGAATGTCAATAGGGCAGCAAAAAAGGTTGGCCATTGTCCTAACAACGCTTCATAACCCCGAACTTATAGTATTAGACGAACCCACAGCAGGGCTTGACCCTCGGGCACGACACGAGATTAAGAAAATGATAAAGGACTTAGCGCAAAATAATGTCTCAGTTTTATTTTCATCTCACGATATGGAAGAAGTCGCTCAAACAGCTGACAGAGTTATCCTAATAAATAATGGAAAAATTATTGCACACGGCTCGCCTGCCTCACTTTTAGAGGATTACGGGCAAGAAAGCTTAGAATCACTTTACTTAGCTCTTACCGATTAGCTTAGGAGGATATGAGATGAAATCAATTTTTGCTATTACTATGAAATCCGCTCTGCGTGACCCGTTTTTACTTTTTTGGTCACTCATTATTCCTATTGGAGGGAGTATTGCACTAGGGTACTTCATTAATGTGCAAGAATATCCTGTGCGTATCATGACAGGCATGATTGCAGTCAGTATACTGTTTTATGCGCTTGTCACCACAGCCTACACCATCATGGCACATCGCAGGCGTGGCGTATACAACTTGCTTCGAGTAACCCCAATGAAGCTATGGCAATATATTGTAAGTCTTTCCAGTGCATGGACATTGATTGCGGTGATTTCAGGAGCACTGGTTATGTGGGTGTGTTTGGTGGTCTTTGCTCAAAGGGTTACAGGCTTGTCTATTTTGCTGATGATTCCGGTTTTGTTTCTTTCAGCAATAGGTTTTGTTTTCTTAAGCTTTTTTGTATCAAGCTTGGCGAAAAACGAGGGGCAGATGAGTATGATTACAAATATTTTGCTCATGCCTATGTTGTTTTGCAGTGATGCCTTTTACGCTTTAGACAAAGCGCCCAGCTTCATACAGGTGGTTACAAGATTTAATCCATTTCAATGGTTTGTGGAGGGGATTCGTAATGCTCTTGCAATAGACCTAACTGGGTATATAATAGACATAGGGTTACTGATGTTATTTTTCGTTATTGCTTTAGCATTGGCGCTTAAGACTTTTAGATATGCTGATAAGTAGCCAATGAGTACTTGAATTAATTGATTAGAGAAATGATGGATGACAGCTATTGATATATTTCAGGATTATTTATATTTGATGGGGTATAATTATGCAAAAATATGTTTCT
>CAYWBF010000391.1:0-2843 GCA_964456085.1 uncultured Eubacteriales bacterium | reverse complement strand
ATAAATCATCACGTAAAAAGTGATACAAAGAAAATCCCTTGATTGATGTCAAGGGATTTTCTGCATTTAGGGGAAAATCAATATTTTTTTAGGAGGGGTTTTGCCTCCTTTTTGTTGTTCACAGCTCTATTTAAATTTGGCATTGACTACTTCTAAATTAGGTAGTATAATACCTATATAAGTAACATACTACGTATTTGAGGTGTTATATATGTACGACTTTGAAAAGATGGATAAACGCCAGCTTATTTTTGGTAATATCTTTTTATTGGCGAACCGATTGCAGACAGTAATGGATCAAAGGATTACTGGGATAACATCGAAGCAATGGTTTGTGATGATTATGCTAGGCATGTTTGATGAACCGCCCACACTAAAGCAACTGGCTTCAGTTTGTGATAGCTCACATCAAAATACAAAGCAGCTGATTATGAAGCTGGAAGCAAAGGGATTTGTACGCATTGAAACAGCTCCGACCGACCGGCGTGCTATGCAGATTATTGCTACGGAAAGATGGAGTCAGTGGGAAAAGGAAAACAGCCAAATTGCAAGCCAATTCCTTAATCAGATGTTTGGAGGATTGACTGCGGAAGAAATTAAAGCTATGAGTGCAGCACAACTGAATATTTATGATGCCCTTGGGCAAATGAAGGAGGAAACTATATGAAAGCACAGGTTTTATATGCAACAATGTCCGGCCACAGCAAAAAAATAGCTGAGGCCATAGCAAAAAACACAGGGATTACCGCTTATAATTTGAAGAACAATCCGCAGCTTCCCCCATGTGACCTGCTTTTTATCGTTAGCGGAATATATGGTGGAGAGGTCAAGCCGGAATTGTTGAATTTTGCAAAAGGGCTGTCAGCAACACAGGTGAGAAAAGTAGCTTTAGTTACATCATCAATGCGGATGACTGCACAGGGTAGCCTTAGAAAAACACTTATTGAAGCAGGCGTTGAGGTTATTGAAGAGGAGTATCTTTGCAAAGGAAGCTTTATAGTTGTTGGGTTGGGTCACCCTAATCGCTTAGAAATTGATGGGGCTGCTGCATTTGCGAGTAGGATATTAAAAAAATAGGGGGGGTGAGAGATTCACTTAAGGTGTTTTATCTGATAATAAAGTTATATAATCTTCCATTCATAAGCTATTGACATTGGAGTGCGCTCTAATGTTAAAATGAATTCTATGAAAAGGAAGGTGATACATATGAATAGAACTATTAAACAAATGGCGCAAGTTTCTGGTATTCCGGTGGATTCCTTGCGCTACTATGATAAGCTGGGTATTGTATCCCCAAAACGTATGGAGAACGGATACCGCCTTTATGATGAAACGGATTATGTTCATTTGCAGTATGTGACAGTAATGAAATACGCACATTTCTCCTTGTCCGAGATTAAAACAATTATTCATAGTCTTGGAATGGAAGCAAACGAGGAATGTAACAAAAGAAACCTTGATATATTTAATTGTAAAAGGACAGAGCTTTTGGAAAGGGCAAATAATTTTCAGAGTATTGTAAAACTGATAGACAATTTACTGCCCATGCTGAATGGCTGTGCTGTATACTATGAGAACGAAGATGAGATAGGGGCATTCGTTTGTAATATTTACGACCGTATTATTAACAAAACAGATGGCATATAGGAGGCTGGCATATGAAAAAAAATAAGATTTTTAGGGTTATCACTATAGTGATAGTAGTAATCGTATGTGTATGTGGGGTAAGCTTTCTTAGCGCATTGGCAAATTACAAAAAAAAGATAGAGGCTATACAGGTGCAGAATGTGGATTTAAGTACCATTGAAGATGGTGAATATTTTGGTAGCTGCGATGTAGGTTTTGTGAGTGCACGGGTTCGTATTGTGATGAAGGATCATGTAATTGAGGAACTGGAATTATTGGAGCATAATAATGGCCGTGGAGCCGCGGCCGAAGCTTTGCCTTCTACAATGCTGGCGGAGCAACGCATTGATGTAGATGTGGTATCAGGCGCTACTGCTTCCAGTAAGGTTATACAGGAAGCGGTTTACAATGCATTGACAGGGCGCTAGATGCTAGGGGGTTTGGGGGAGTGCAGCTCCCCCAAGACTTTAGACCTTGAGTAAATACTCTCGATTTTCACACATATATAAGTACGCAAAAACATGTAAGTAGTAAATGGAGCCATAGCAACATAAAGCCGACAGACATAGAGCCGATAACTGTGAATTTTTATCACGGTTATCGGCTCTTTTTTAATGTAATATATTTTTAATTTTTATTTTAACACCTTAGTCCATAAACCGTGTGTGTTACTATTTGATTATGCACTTGAATTAAGCAATGAGGAATAAAATTAAATGCCAAAAGTTGCAAAGTGAAATAGCTACTAAATAGGATACTAATTATAAAACCAAAATAATGACATATTTACGAAAGAGAGTTGCTTGGTTGAACTCTCTTTTTTTATGTTTAGACTATTATATTTATCTGTTAAACAACAGCGCCTAACAGATTATGTGATTTAAATCATATTACAATATTTTGTGTACCTCAAATATTTATAAATAATTTTTCAAATGTGACATGCTGTTGTTCTATTCCGATTGTTACAATACAAATGAAAAACAAAAAACAAGGAGGCAATAAGATGAAGAAAAGCTTTATGTTCTGGATTAATTTAATGTTGGTAATAGTTTTACTTGGTGGTTGCGTTAGCAAAAATAAGGAAGTAGTTAGTATTGAAAAAACTATAAGCAATAATAAGGAAGTAGTTAGTAGTGAAAAACCTATAAGCAATAATAAGGAGGTAGTTAATAGTGAAAAACCTATTAACAATAAAATTGCTTGCTACGCTTATA
>CAYWBF010000390.1:0-2850 GCA_964456085.1 uncultured Eubacteriales bacterium | reverse complement strand
TTGCTAGTGTTAGGTGAGGCTTGTATTCACGCTTTTCTATAATAAACCCTTCTTGTGAAAGTTTGTTAGCAAGTTCATCATATAAAGCTGTTAGGCTACTGCTTTTTCGTATACCAAGCCATATTATGTCACCTCCATTACGCTTAAAACAACCTACGCCATCCACTATAAGCTCAAATGACATATGATTCATGCCATCCATGACTTTCGTAATATTATCTATTTTCAAAGGCGCTATTTCTCCAAGGAAAACAAGGGTTAGATGTAAATTTTCATCACTCGTAAAATTACCTCTGGTTGCTTTAGCTTTAATATCACGTTGAACAGATTTTATTTTATCAACAACATCCTTGTTAAAATTTATTGCAATAAACAACCGCATATTTACTACCTCCAAAAAACGCAAATCCATATACAAGGAGGTTCAACGCTTGTGTACGTAACCCTATGCGGTGAGAGAATGAAAATGATGTTTTTCGCACTAAATTTTATAGTGTGAGTGGACAAAATTGAAGATATTTGTATTTCGGTAGGGGAGAGTAGATAGAATTGATTTCACGCCATCCAAATCATTGATGGCTAGTCAACGGTCCAACTACCGTCTACGATTCGTGCTGTAAAAGTAGAGCCAACTGCCCCAAGTGGTGTGCGGTATTTACTAGCTTTTACAGTTAGTGTATTCCCATCAAATGATCCTTCGCTAAACTGGAACAAAATCCCTTCTTTAAAACCTTCTCCATCATGGGCTGGTTTATTGATGTAACCAGCCTCGACACCCCAGAGTAGGTGTAATCAAGATATAGAGTTTCTTAAGCTTATGTCGGCATTATGCTTATTATAATGTACATACATTAATAATAAAATTGTTTAGCTGAAGAAAGTATTAATTATTGAAAGAGATGCTACAGCGCATATCAAAATAATACATCCACAAATAAATGTGAAAGAAAGTGCATGAAAAATAGCGTTTTTAGTATTGCTTGACTGTTGATTTTTATCTTTGTACCTAAAAAAATCAAAAGAAAAAAGCGATAATAATAGCTGAATAATATAAAACATACCGACAAAATAAATTGCAGCATATCCGGGAAAACTGGTTTCTTGGTCGTTTTGAATTAGTCCCCATTGGTATGCAATATTAACAGACCCGATATAGATTATAGATAGAAAAACCACAAAGGAAATAATTTTCCCATTTTTTATGACACCAACGCTCAATTTAGTAGCCTCCTAAGCTATTGCAGCTTTTTCTTAGATATTATGTAGTCCAAAAAATATATCAGATATGCAAGTAAAAGAATCAATCCTAACATAATAAATATCCATTTCATTACACCAGCAAGTCCAATTTCACCGAAATCCATAAAAAAATACACATATGATGTTTGTTTATTTGGAATTGTTGAACCATAGAATCCATAAATACTAAATACAACGAAATATATTAACGGTACAAGCAAGCAGATTAAGGGGAAGTGACTCTTTATTTTCCCTTTTTCATCAAATAGTAGCCAGTCGAAAAAGGTTGCTGTGGGTGCGATATAGTGTGCAATAATATTTCCATAAGTAAAAACATTATAGCTATGGTTTTCTGCTATTTTTTGAGGTAAAAGTATATAGTGGTAAGTCAATCCTGTTACTAAAATCATCATAAGCCCAACAGCACGCAATTGTAAAAGATTTACACTGCTTGGCTTATTATATATAGTCGTAAATAGTGTAACCAGCGTTAATGTAAAAACGATACCATTGCTTATGGTTGTAAAAGAATATAACGTATGCAACTGTAACTCCGTTCCAAACAATCCGGCTCTGTGAAAAATGGCTGTTAATATTACAATTGCAGTCACTATTTTGTATGCAATTGAAAACTTGGTTTTATAGCAAAAGTTCATAATATGTTTCAGCTTGTTCATTGAATGCATCTCCGCAAAATAAATAGTCTTCATTCTTAGTATTAAATCAAAATTTCAAGGTAAATTTCTTGTTAAGTATACATCTAAAAATATTTAATAACAATGTTTTTAGTTAATTTTCTCAATAGTACTTTAATTAAACTTAACCATGTCTTGTCAGCTCCCCATTGACAGACCAATATGTTTTCGGTGAAGGTAATTTTAAGGCAGATTTACTTTCAAACTTTTTTTGCACTATAAAGACTATTGTGACTTTTTAGATGCATTACAAATTTACATATGTTCCATTTGATGTTTATGTTTGGTTAATTAATATATGCGCCAACTTTTCATGCTCAACTAAATAAACTTTTAAATTTGTCGTTAATTGGCATAATTATACACTTGTATCTTTTATACCTCTAGAATATAACAACAGAACAAATGGTTGCTTAGTGTAAAGGTGAGCCTATGGGAAGAACAATACTCCACTCAGATCTAAATTCGTTCTATGCTTCTGTTGAATGCTTCTGCAACCCAAAGATACGGGATCTACCTGTTGCTGTTGGTTGAGATCAGGAAGCAAGGCATGGTATAATATTGGCTCGGAATCTTATTGCCAAAGCCTATGGTATAACCACAGGCTAAGCAGTTTGGCAAGCAAAACAAAAATGTAAAGACTTAGTAGTTGTTCCTGCAAACTTTGACAAATATTTAAAGTATTCAAAGCTTGTAAAGAAATTTATTCTGAATATACCGGCCAAATTGAATCATTCGGAATAGATGAGTCATTCATGGACGTTGCAGGCAGTGTTGGATTGTTTGGCAGCGGCGAGGCAATAGCAAACGAAATACGTTGAAGAGTTTTCGCTGAATTAGGCTTGACCGTTTCCATTGGAGTTAGTTTTAAAAAGATTTTTGCAAGCTTGGCAGTGATATAAAAAAGCCTGATGCA
>CAYWBF010000389.1:0-2859 GCA_964456085.1 uncultured Eubacteriales bacterium | reverse complement strand
GGGCAGTCCCTTCTGTATTCGTCAATACAGCTATTAACCAACTCCGGCACACAATGCCTTAGCTTTTGGAATTTCTCTGTTTCAGCTTCACCAGTGGCTGCCCATGTATCTTCCTCTTGTCCACCGGATTCTAAAAACATTTCCAGATGAGTATACAAGGCTTCTTCTAACTTTTCATGGGAGTCTCCCCATATTTCAACGTAAAGTCCGGAATCCTTATTCAAGGGCAGAGTCGGCAGTGACTTTAATGAGGACACACTACTTTGTCCTTGCGCTGCAAGCTTAA
Source organism: uncultured Eubacteriales bacterium (assembly GCA_964456085.1). GTDB lineage: Bacteria > Bacillota > Clostridia > Lachnospirales > CAYWBF01 > CAYWBF01. The sequence goes on along the minus strand of CAYWBF010000389.1, from coordinate 2,573 downwards.
GAGACGCAGCATCATAATATTCTGCTGATGCAAGAAGTTGGCTGTTTCCCTCATTTGCCCACCTTAACAAACCCTCTGCAAACAGCTCCAAAGTATCATAGGCATCAAAAAAGTACAGTACTCCCCAGCGATATGGCTTAATCGGTTCAAGTCGCAGCTCCAATGAGGTAATCACTCCAAGTGAGCCTTCGCTTCCTGCAAGGAAGTCTACTAAATCCTGCCCTATTTGTGGCACCATATTTCTGATTGGCGTATACCCATTCACAGCTTTAACATTAAGCTGCTTACTATTTGGCAAGGTACAGCCGCCTTCGCAAAAAATATGATCACCTCTTACAATTCTTAAAACCTCTCCCCCGAAAGTTACAAATTCAACCGACTTAACATAATCAGCAAAGGCAATATCATTTTTTATGCCCCGGGCGTTACAGCTAAAAAGTCCTCCAAGAGTGGCAGAGGATTCTGTAGGGTTTGGTGGAAAGAATAGATTTTTTCCAGTTAGCATGGTTTTTATTTGTGATAAGGTTACTCCGCTTTCGGCTTTTATGAAATATTCACCCTTTTCATTTTCCGTAAGCTCCCCTACTTTATTCAGCCTAGAAAGATTAAGGATTAAACCTCCTTCTGGCACCGCTCCTCCGGCAAGTCCTGTTCTGGCACCTTGTACTGTAACCTTTTTCCCATGAGCATAGGATAAGGCTTGTCTAACCTCATCTACAGATTGTGGAAAGCAAATCTCATCTGCCCAGCCTCTTAAGCGTGATTCGTCTCTTAAAAAATCCTCATAATTATCTATCCTTAAAAATTCCACCGCTAATCACCCCTTGAAGCTCCTTCAAAATCGACTTGGCATCAGCAACTATCCCCATGTCAGCATAGCGAAAAATCGGCGCATCGGGGTCATGGTTTACTGCAATAAGCTGCCCCGCTCCTTCAACTCCGGCGATAAAAGGCCCTGCACCTGATACCCCAAAGGCTATGCATATCTTTGGCTTGGCAATAACCCCAGACTGACCTAAGATTATTTCAGTGGAGCACCAGCCGCTTAGCGCCGCCGCTCTGGTTGCCCCAACCTGTGCGTTGCACTTTGCAGCAGTCTGCACAAGTAGGTCAAAGCCGCCTTTGTTCCCAAGACCTTTACCGCCTACAAAAATAAGCTCTGCTGTTTCCAATGGATTACGTATAGGCTGTGCAAGGGGCTTCTGCTCCAAAATATAGGAATAGCTGCTACACACAAGCTGCTTCATATGCTCAACCATTGGCAGGCAATCACCGTCAATAGTATCCTTTATGTCAATCCCTCTTGATACAGTAACTACCAAAGGCCAGCCTTGAAGCTTAAAGCATCCAAGCAAATTAGAATTATAAACCTTAGCTGTACATAAAAGACCGTCATTAGCAGAGCTTAACCCTTGCACATGAGTGCAGCACTCACATTCCAGCCGTGCGCTTAACCGCACCCCAATCTCATGCCCGGAAAGATTATCATAAAATACAAGTAGCTGCGGTTGCTTCTTCTCAACAACAGCTAATATGCTCTGTAATACTTCCTCCGTCTTATAAGGCAAAAAATTTCCTTCATTAATAATTAATTTATTAAATCCCATAAACATGGAAGGATTTACAGACGAGCCTTCTCCAAAATACAAGCACTCCCCTTCCCAGTCGCATTCTACCAAAGGAGATATGCACTGTCTGACCTTCTGAACCGCCGGTTCCACCCCAGGTGACTGCAAAAAAACCGCTAATACCTTCAAGCGTCACACCTCCCGTTAAAAATAACATCCGAAAGCCTCTGTGCAACATCTTGTTCATCACCCTCAAAAAACCTACAGCTTTTTTCCTTCTGCTGGCAGAATAGCTCTATTAGGGATTCACCTTGTGGCTCATCACATGCAGTAAATTCATCTATCTGCCGTTTTCCGGCTTCAAGCCTTTGCCTTAAGGTAGGCATACGCAGCACTGATGCCTTAGGGGTTCCTATAGTCAATACTAAAGGAAGGCAAAGGCTAAGCCTCTGCCCTCCCCAATCTGTGGCCTGGCAAATATTCAATGCATTTTTTTCCCAGCCTATTTCATAAACCTCTGTTAATACAGGCCAGCCAAGCATTTCACCCGTCAACAAAGGAACCCTTCCACTATCACAAAATCCTGCCTGCTTACCCATAAGCACAAGGTCAAAGCCATTTTCTTTTATAAATTCGGAAATCTGCTTAACAACCCATCGCTGGCTAAATTCTGCCTGTCGACAAATTACAGCAACCCTATCAAAACCTACAGCATACAAATTTTTCAACAAAGCTTCATCTTGGACAACCGTATCTCCAATAGTCAAGGCAGTACAATGGCAGTCCTGCCCCTCCTTAACCAAGACATCCTTTAGCCTTAAAGCCTGCTCTAAGGCCGCTTCGTCAAAACAGCTATACACCCTCTTAACATAATCGGGGTACCAATACTGGGTAGTCTGCTGCCAATCCGATTCAATTACATGCTCCAGCTCTGGTGTTATTTTAAAGCAAACTAAAATTTTCATTGGCATTGCCCTCCAATAAATTTGCTCTAATCCTTAGCAA
>CAYWBF010000388.1:0-2863 GCA_964456085.1 uncultured Eubacteriales bacterium | reverse complement strand
TAAGCCTTGAAGCTTTGTCTGATGCTTATCCCTGGACATTTTTCCGTTGTCAAAATTACCGTAGGCTATAAATTCGATTATCTTATAATTTCTATTAACAAGAAAGTCATAAATCTTTTTTATATAATTTTCCTTAAATATATCAACGTTATAAGCTTTTTGGCAGGTTATCCAAATATTGTCATAATCCATTAGAATTATGGCCGTTTTTGTCAAACAAATCACCCCCTGCTTTTTTGTATAATAGTTTGTAGTTTTGAAATTTTGTTACTGTGAGGAATCGCCGATTAGGCAAAAGCTTAATCAGCGGTTCCTCGGCGATACTTACCCTCTTGCCAAAAGGCGAGACTCTTTGGAGATTTGTATGGCTTTTTCCTTAGGACTATGCAGTATCTTGATGTAAACGTGGAGTACAGGCTAAGGGCATCATCTATAAAACCTCCGCCTTAATAGCTTTGTCCATTAGCCCTCTAATGCATAATATTCTTGTACTAAAAAAATGTTACACAAAAAAACCGACTAACATTAGTTAGTCGGCATATTATCAATTATATATTATTATATCTCTAAAAGTTTAAAAAGCTTTTCCTTAACCTCATTAAACTCTGTAAAAAGAACCGTCTTAATTCCAAAAGCTTCTGCTGCCTTAAGGTTAGCAGGTATATCATCAATGAAAACAGATTCCTTAGGGTCAAAACCAAACTTGTTAATCAAATGCTCATAAATTTCTGGCTCTGGCTTAACCTTAAAGCATTGATAAGAAACCACCTTACCATCAAACACCTTAAAGAAGTCATATCTATTATACACATACATAAAGCCTGTTTCAGAAAAATTAGAAAGAATATAAAGGTTATAACCCATTTCTTTAAGCTTGTAAACAAGATTAACGCTCTCTGGCTTTGGCACCATTATCTTAAACCAAGCATAGTCCTCGTCCAGTACCTTTAAAATATCCTCTTTGTCGTTTGGGTTTTCGGCTACGATTACGTTCATAATCTTAGCCAATATGGCTGTACCTCTGTCTAGCTCCACCCATATCTTATTATTAAAGATTATGTTAAGAAGCTCCTGGGCACGCTTTTGAGAAAAGCCAAGACTTATAATATATTCTAATGGCTCATACTCAATTAAAACCTTACCTACATCAAAAATAACATTTTTAATCATAGCTACCTCAAAAAAAAGAAAAATGACCCGTAGGGGATTCGAACCCCTGTTACAGCCGTGAGAGGGCCGTGTCTTAACCACTTGACCAACGGGCCAAAACCAATAGGAGAAAGTACATAACCTTACTTATTCGCAAGTCAAATACAACCTCCGAAAAAACAAGCTCTTACTTAGAATCATTGTAAAAAATAACCTCATTAGGATAAACAAAGCCAAGCTGTTCCCTGGCAATCTTTTCTATGTAGGCATCGCTTTCGGCATAAAGAAGCTGCTCGTTAAGACGCTCTGTTTCCTTTTTTTCCTGCTCAATAAGTTCATTGTATTCAGCCACCTGCAAGGAAATCTTCCTATACTCTATGTACTGCATAACAAAAACATAAGCAAAAATAAAGGTCAATACAAGCAAAAGCACAAGGTTAGCCTTAACCTTTAAGGAAACAACAGATTTTTTCTTTCTTTTAACCTTAATGTTCTTACTCATACCGCCACCAAAGCCTGTCAGCTTTTTTTAACAATAATCTTAACTTCGTTTATAAGCTTGTTCCTTTTTATTTTTACATAACCCATGGATTTTTTCAAGTGTTTTTTACAGTTTTTGAAAACTTTATTAAATATGCCCAAAATAAACAGCCAAGGCACCCGTAAAATTTTCAATATTACTTTAATTGGAAATAAAATTATGTTAAGTGCAGTAATAATTACCTTGCCTACAAAGTTTGCTATCGTAAGCGAGGCCGGAATAACTATTCTGCTTAGCGTAAGAAAATATAAAAGCATTCCCAAGAGCGCCCCGCCTACCGAAAAGAAACGAATTTCGCCGTAGTTGTTGTTAAGCATCAAATAAAACATTATAAAAGTAACCACAACCCAAAAAATAAAATCCTCAACTTGGGTAAAGAAATTTTTATGCTTTATTATTTTCCTAATGATTCTGAAAACGTCGTAAATAATCCCAATAACAAAACCAACACCTACGGTAAATAAAAAAAGCAGCGCTTGGCTTTCAAAGGATAGTATCATAAAATTTCCCTGCCCTTAGCTTTGATTTTGTTTAATGTGAGTTCTACCAAATAACAAAAGCCACAAGTTACTCGAACAAACCTGGAAATTGCTTAGCAATGTAAGCCGCTAAAGCGGCTTGTTCGACTTCGCCGAACCCACGTTACTTAAACAACTTACTGAAGAAAGTCGCCTTACCCTTTCCAAAGCTGTTCTGCTCCTCATAGGTTAGATTATCTATTAACCCCTCTACCACAAGCTCACCGTTATCCAGGTTAAGCTTATTAACATGCAGATTGACCCCGCGCAAAATTAAAATCCCCATTTCCGTCTCGGCTATAATCGTCTCCTCGTCAAAGGAAATAACGTCCAGCACGCCGGTAATAGAAATATTTTCCCTTCTCTCCATTACTACAGAATGTTTCGCTGTACTCTTTTTTTCTTCGCCCATTAAAATAACCCCTTTCTTTAGTTTATATATTATATAAACCAAGGAAAGGGGTTATGCTATTTTTTTCCAACGAATATATACACCTTAACGTGTAAAAGGCGCACGTTAAACAGTATAGTACAAACTAACTTTGTTGCAATGCCTATATAATTGCACGAAACATGGCAGTCGCTTCATCATTTCTAACATTTTCCTTTACATACAAAACATCGATCGCTGTAAGTGTTTAACCGAACCTAAATT
>CAYWBF010000387.1:0-2883 GCA_964456085.1 uncultured Eubacteriales bacterium | reverse complement strand
GCATCAGCAGCACCAGAATTGTTCAAGCAATTTCCGAAAACATGATGTCCGGGCTTTCTAACCTTTCTTCGGTTACAAAATACCCTGTAATTAGGTTAAGTGCACAAACCACAGATACTTATAACTATTTTGCTGATCCTGAAAAAATCAGTAAAAATGCAATGTACAGCGATTTGGAAAACCACAGTATATTAGCCTTCGAGCAAAACAAGGCGATTCGCTTGGTGGCAGTATTTGACATTGACGGCAACGGAACATACAGAATCAACAATAAAAAGTATACACAGCAGCTCCCCCCCTTTCTTCCTGTAATAACTCAGCAGCAGCTTATACAAACCGACTGGTTTACAAAGACTTTGCAGGAAAAGGGCAGTTCCATTGTGTGGAGATATGACCAGCTTATGCTGCCGTATATGCCAGTAGATAATCCTACAGATTTGGTTTTTATGTCCCGGGCAATAATCAGCATGGAAACCTTTAAGCCACTGGGTGTAATTCTGACAGCATTAGATGTAAGCGGAAATATTCAGCTTTTTGAGAAAAACAAGCTTTTGCCAGGACAGGCACTTGGATACATTGACAAATCGGGGCGTCAGCTTTTTGGGGATTTAAACGAATCAAGCATAAGGGCTTTTATGTCCCAGATAAAAAATTTTCCTCAAGCTCATGAGGTAAACTTTTTTAACTTAATGATTGATGGGAAAAAAAGGTTGTTTTATTTTTCCAGCGACTATTTTGGAAATTATTGCGTACTTGAAACTTCCTTATTAGAAATGTATATGGCTGTGCTTAAAGGGCGAATAGTAATGATTGGGGCGTTATTGCTTACCTGTATTGGTGTTGGGATGGTTATTAACATTATAGTAAGAAGCATCACCTCTCCCATAAAAAATCTGGTTTTAAGCTGCAATGAAGTTTCCAAGGGCAATTATTCCCTGTCTATACAAGACGAACACAAGGACGAGCTTTCCGAATTAAGCAATGCTTTTAAAGCAATGATAAGCGAAATCAAGCATTTGATTTATGAAATTTATCATAAAAAAATGGAGCTTAGCAGTACAGAGCTGCAATTACTGCGAAGTCAAATAAATCCTCATTTTTTATACAACACATTGGAAACCATAAGAACAAAGGCGTACATGTCTGGGGAACAGGAATTAAGCGATATGGCGTTTTTTCTTGCAGACACACTGCGATATGGGGTTTCCTCAATTTCAGAATTAGTGACAGTGGAGTGCGAATTGGAGAAGCTTGAAAATTATATAAAGCTGCAATCACTGCTGTATCGCAACCGCTTTGAGGCAAATATTAATGTTGAGCCGGAAATTTTAAACTGTAAAATAATAAAATTTTTGTTGCAGCCTTTGGTAGAGAATGCTTTGTATCATGGTATCAGCACTCTAACCTCTAAGGGGGTTATTTTAATTTTAGGCTTTGTCCAGGAAAATATGCTTGTTTTTCAAGTGACTGATAACGGTGAGGGAATACCTTTGGAAACTCTTCAAGAGTTAAGAGGCTATCTTCGTGGAGAAAATCAAAGCTTTAACAGCATTGGGCTTAAAAATGTTCACCGAAGAATACAATTGTTTTATGGAGAGGAATACGGAGTTACCATTGAATCGGGAGAAGGCAAGGGCACTATGATTTCTGTTGGAATTCCACTAAATACAGGGGATTACTATGGTGGGTAATCTAAGGAGGGCAGCTTATGAAGGATTTCTTAATTGTAGATGACGACCAAACAATACGTGAAGGCTTACGCCTGATGATAGAAAGCTTTGCAAAGGGCTGTACTATCCATTTGGCGGAAAACGGAAATGAAGCATTGGAAAAAATTTGGGCCGGAGGTATTGGTATTGTTTTTTCCGATATAAAAATGTCGGTTTGCAATGGCTTAGAGCTGTTGGAAAAGCTATCTGCTTTAAATTACCAAGGTGAGGTGGTAATGATTAGCGGTTTTGATGACTACAATTATGTTCGGCAAGCAATGAAGCTAGGGGCAGCCGACTATATTTTAAAGCCTGTATCAATTGGTGACTTGGAAGCTTGTTATAAGGAATGTAAGCTTCGATTAACAAACAGATTAAGCACTAATAATGGAAATTATAATAAGGACAGAAATATTTTAGAGGAAATATATTTTTTCCAGCATCACATTGACAGCATTTTAAACCAGACAGAAAGTATTGAGGGTTTTCTGAACAATAATGGACTTCAAAGTTACCCGTATGTATTGGTTTATGCTATCGATTATTTTGGCAAAGGAAAATCAAGCACCTTAGATAAGCAAGGGGCTTACTTAACAATTGAAGAGCTTACCGCCAAAAACTTTCAGAATACGGAATATTTTCTTGTTCAAGGAGAATACCAAAAGCTTTGGGTTATGTTTTTATTTACAAAAGAGTCTGCCCTTGAAGAAGGACAAGTGTTAAGCCAACTTTTTCAGCAAAAGGGCGCAAGAATAGGGTTTAGCTTTAAGCAAACCTCAAAATTGCTGGCTGCCTATAAGGAAGCATTGCTTTGTCTAAAAAGCTTTTTCTATGATATTAACTGCAATTATGATAAGGCAAATGATGAAAGCACTTTGGAGGAAACGGTTTCTAGAATTATTGACATGGCAGCTGCTTGTAACAGTGAGGAATTAAATTTTGAATTACAAAAACTGTTTGAACTTCTATGTAGGGTAAAACCTTCTGAGGAAGATGCCAAGCAAATTTTAGTTTCAATTGTTTATGGGCTTATGAAAAAAAATAATAGATATATAAGTGTAATTGGTAAATATAAATTTACTGATAAAGACATTATACATGCAATTGAGGATTCAACAGTTATTTCTCATTTGAAAAAACAGTTTATTACCTACATAAACGACTATATGGCTGA
>CAYWBF010000386.1:0-2884 GCA_964456085.1 uncultured Eubacteriales bacterium | reverse complement strand
TTGCCCTCTGCGCTAAGCCCTGCCAAAATGAGTGCTGCGCCGCATCTTAAGTCTGTAGCAAAAACCCTCGCTCCGCTTAGCTTCTTTACGCCTCTTAAAATAAAGCACTTTCCGTTATGGGTAATTATATTTGCGCCCATTCTGTTAAGCTCATCAATGTGCTTATTCCTGCCCTCAAATACTGTTTCATGTATTGTACTTAGCCCGTCGGCTATTGTTAATAGAGTGGTAAGCTGTGGCTGCATGTCTGTAGGGAATCCAGGATGTGGGTACGTAGTAACCTTCTCAATAGGCTTTATCTTCTTTGGCGCCTTTAGGTATATGGAGTTTTTGTATTCCTTTATTATGCAGCCGGTTTCCTTTAGCTTTGAGGTTATTGGGTATAGGTGCTCAAGCTCTACGCTTTTTAGAAGAATCTCACCGTGGGTAATTGCTGCGGCAGTAAGGAAGGTTCCTGCTACGATTCTGTCGGGGATTATGCAGTGCTCTACGTCGTGCAGCTCTGTAACCCCTTCTATAATTATTTTGTCGCTTCCAGCTCCCTTTATTTTTGCTCCGCAGCTGTTTAGGAAATTCTGCAGGTCAACTATCTCCGGCTCCTTTGCCGCATTTATTATCTCTGTAGTGCCCTTTGCAAAAACCGATGTCAGCATTATGTTTTCCGTCGCTCCAACGCTTGGATAGTCTAGGCTTATCCGTGCTCCTGTCAGTTCGTCCGCCGTGCAGATAATAAACCCGTTCTCCTCTACAATTTTTGCTCCAAGCGCCTTCAAGGCTTTAATGTGGTAATCAACCGGCCTCTTGCCGATTTCACAGCCACCCGGATAGCTGATTTTCACCTTTTTAAACCTACCCAATATTCCACCCATAAAAATAACCGACGAGCGCATTTTTTTGATGAATTCCTCGGGCACCTCATAAGTATTTATGTCCTTGGTGTCTACGATAATCGTATTACCCTGCATAAATACCTTGGCTCCTAGCGCTTTTAGTATTTCCAAGGAAATAACTGTATCTGAAATATTTGGGCTGTTATGAATCACGCTTTCTCCAGAATTTAAAATTGTTGCAGCCAAAATAGGCAGCACAGCGTTTTTTGCACCACCGACCTTTAGCTCGCCGCTAATTTTCACTTCACCTGTTATGTGATATTCACCCATTTATAAATCTCCCCTCCATTGGAACATATATTTATTCTATGCTTATTGACGAAAGATGTGAGTATTTTGAAAGCAGCTTTATGTTTCTCATGGAAGGATAGGTTTTTGGACGATGAACTCACAAGCGAAAAAAGCGGCAACAACAGTTTTTCTGTTGTTGCCGCTTTTTTAAATTATGTTATATAGGATAAACCTTCCCCTTAGCATCTGCAAGGTTTGGGTCAACCTTATATTCCTGTGCAGTTCTGTAATTAAAATACTCCACAGCAATTTGCGGAAAGAGAGCATAGCTTAAAACGTCCTCCTCGCTTTTTGCATAGGGTGCTGCTTCTTTTTTTACAGAATCGTATGAAGGCTTTAGTAAGTCCGCCGGACGGCAGGTTATTGGCTTTTCGTCACCGATAAGCTTTTTAATTATAGCTTTATCAATAGGCACAGGAGTTTTTCCGTACATGCCCTTAACAAGCTCCTTTGTTTCCTTGGGTATCATCTTATAACGCTCTCCGGAAATAACGTTCATTACCGCCTGTGTACCAACAATTTGACTGGAAGGAGTTACAAGTGGCGGATAACCAAGGTCGGCTCTAACCCTAGGAACCTCCTTAAGCACCTCATCATATTTATCCTCATGGCTTTGCTGCTTAAGCTGAGATACAAGGTTTGAGAGCATACCTCCGGGTACTTGGTAAATCAAGGTAGCAATGTCCGACTCCAAAACCTTCTGGCTCATTAACCCAGATTCCAACGCCTTTTCTCTAATAGGCTTGAAGTAGTCGGCAATAGGCTGCAAAGCCTCCAAGGAAAGATTCGTTTCATAAGGAGTTCCCACCAAGGCTTGAACTATAACCTCTGTGTGTGGTTGGGAGGTACCTCCCCCAAAGGGCGAAATTGCCGTATCTAAAATATCGGCTCCGGCCTCTACCGCTCTAAAGTAGGTTATAGGCGCAATGCCGCCGGTACAGTGGCTATGGATTTCAATAGGCAGGTCTGTAACGCTCTTTATAGCTTTAACAAGCTTATATGCGTCCTCAGGCAATAACAACCCAGCCATATCCTTTATACAAATGGAATCAGCCCCAAGGCTTATAAGCTTCTTTGTATAATCCAAATAATATTCAAGTGTATGAACATGGCTTGTTGTATAAGAGATACAAAGCTGGGCATGACCGCCCTCTTTTTTACAAGCCTTCACGCTTGTTTCAAGATTTCTTATATCGTTTAGTGCGTCAAAAATTCTAATTATATCAATGCCGTTAGAAACGGTTTTTCTTACAAAGGCTTCTACTACGTCATCGCTGTAGTTTTTATAGCCTAAAAGGTTTTGCCCTCTAAGAAGCATTTGCAGCTTGGTTTTCTTCACGGAGCTGCGGATTTTTCTAAGCCTTTCCCAAGGATCCTCCTTTAAAAAGCGCAGACATGCGTCAAAGGTAGCTCCCCCCCAAACCTCCATACTGAAAAAACCTGCGTTGTCCATTGTTTCCAAAATAGGCTGCATTTCCCCAAAGGACATTCTAGTAGCAATAAGAGACTGCTGACCGTCACGCAGAGTGGTATCAGTTATAAGAACTGCTTTTTTTTCACTCATAAACTACCCTCCAAACAGCCCATAGCTGATTTTTCAGCGAACATTTGAGAGTATTCAACTGCAGCACATCAGCTATAGGAATTGTATTTTGATAAAAATTTAAGAAAATAATTTTATATATACTAAACAAAGAAATATA
>CAYWBF010000385.1:0-2888 GCA_964456085.1 uncultured Eubacteriales bacterium | reverse complement strand
CATTGAAATAACCTTGCCGGTTAACCCTGCCTATGTTTCGGCTGCAAGGCTTACGGCGTCCTCCGTGGCGAACAGGCTCGGCTTTGATATTGATGCTATAGAAGATATTAAAGCGGCTGTCTCGGAGGCTTGCGCCTATATTATCAAAAAGCTTTCTGGGGAGCCTAAAAGCACCTTTAGAATTGTTTTTTCCATGAACGCATGTTCTGACCATGAAAAAGGAAATTTCTTGGAGATTTCCATTACTACCTCCTCACCCTTAAACATTAAGGATATAGAAGAGGAGATAAGCCTTGTGATGATAAAGGCTTTGATGGACAGCGTTTCTATTAATAATGAAGAAATAAGCAAGGCTAATATTGTGCTGACCAAGAAAAAGGTTTCCTCTTTGTTTGATTAATAAAAATGTAATTTGTAATTTGATATGTAGATGGGGGCGGTGTTATGTTAAGTAATAAGTTTGAATTATGCTTTCCTAGCGAAATTTTTATGGTAAAGAAAATTATAAAGGAAATATTTACTTTTCTTAATGAAAATATTCCAAACATAAGAGAAGAGGACAAATATGACCTTAGACTTATCTTTTCAGAGTTGCTATGCAACGCCGTTATCCATGGAAACCGAGAGGATTCCGAAAAAAAGGTTACATTACAGGTTGAAGTGGACGACGAAAGGGTTTATGCCATTATTTCCGACGAAGGAAACGGCTTTGACCCACTAAAGCTTTTAACAAGCTTTGAAGCCGACAGCCGCCTTGAAGAGGAAAACGGCCGTGGCATAAAGCTGGTTTATTCCCTCACAGACTATCTTGCCTTTAGCGCAAGCGGCAACAGAATAAAATTTTTCAAGCGTGTGGGATAAAGCAATGGAGATAATATATGGATAAAATTTTAGTAGTAGACAGCTCTCGTCTTAATACAGAGCTGATAAGCCAATGTCTGGAGAAGGACGGATACCTAATATACTCCGCGGAAACAGGTCAAAACGCTTTGGCAAAGGTTAGTCTTTTTAAGCCTGACCTTATAATTTTAAGCGAGAACCTTCCAGATATAAGCGGCTATGACGTGTGCAAGCGCATAAAGCTGTCTAGGGACGCGGGAAATACGATGGTACTGTTTCTGCTGGACGAAATCACTAGAGAAGCCCGTATTCGTGCCATTCATATAGAAGCGGACGACGTAATGGAAAAAAGCTTCGACTCCTTGACGCTTAAATCGAAAATCAACTCACTTTTGAGAGCTAAGCACTTAAGCGACCAGGTAAAACAAAAATACCTAGAGCTTGAGGAAAAAAATAAAATTTTAGAATTTCAATTAAAAATGGCAAGGCAGGTGCAACGCACCTTAATACAGGAGATAGATTACAGCTTTAACGGTATAAGCTTTAACTCTACATACCTTCCTGCCCTAGATGTGGGGGGCGATTTTTACAACCTCTCCGCTATAAACGACGACTGGATTACGCTGGTAATGGGGGACGTGTCCGGGCACGGGGTTTCTGCCGCTTTGCTTACTACCATGCTTAATACAATGTTTAACAATCTCGTATTCACTCATTATAGCCCAGACAGCTTTTTGTATAATATGAACAATCAATTCTGCTCCATTTTTGAAAAGAGCGACTCCGAAATGTTTGCTTGTTTGTTTTTTGCCTTAATTGACACTAAGTCAAGGAAAATTTATTATGCAAACGCAGGTCAAGCGCTGCCTATATTTGTTAACAGCAAAGAGGATAGAGCTTTCGAGCTGGAGGCCTCGGGGATTCCTATTGGTATGATGAAGGATACTCGGTATGAGGTAAAGGTTCAGCCTTATAACAAGGGTGACTTGCTTTTTATCCATACAGACGGTCTGTCAGATGTTTTCTATAAGGAAAACCCTGAGGAATTTTCGGCCAAGCTTAAGGCATCACTTGTTGATTCCTTAAAAAGCAGTAACCAGGAGATAATCGACAGCGTTGTGTCAGAATTTTATGCTTTGAATTTAACAGAAGCGAAGAAGTATGAGCTTGATGATGTAAGTATCATGGTTTGTAAATTTTAAATAAGATATAGCTTTATAAACATAAAAAAGCTCCGGTGATTACCGTTTTTTCGGTAAGCCGGAGCCTTTTCTTTATATTAGTCTAAATACTGTTAATATTAACAAGCTTAACGTCCTCAATACTCTGGAAGGTCAGTAAGCTATTAAACAAAGCGTTTGCCGTATCAACGGAGGTTAGACAAGGGATAGCTCTTTCTACTGCTTTGCGCCTTACCTTAACGCTGTCACGCCATGGCTTTCTGCCCTTTGCAGAGCTGGAAACAACGTAGCTTACGTTGCCGCTTTCGATTAGTGTTAAAGTGTTGTGCTCGGATTCTACTATTTTCTTTACCATTTCTACAGCGAAGCCGTGCTCCGTTAAAATTTGCGCCGTATTTTCAGTAGCGTAAATTTGGAAGCCAAGCTTAACAAGCTTTTCTGCTAAGGTTAAGGCATCTGGTTTGTCGCTGTCTCTAAGAGTAAGTAGCACACCGCCTGTAGTGTTCATTTTATAACCGGCTGCTACAAGTCCCTTGAAAATAGCTTCCTCAAAGTTTTTTCCAATTCCCAATACCTCGCCGGTGGATTTCATCTCCGGCCCTAGCTGGGTGTCTACGTCACTAAGCTTCTCAAAAGAGAACACAGGAACCTTAACGGCGAAATAATCAGCCTTTTTATATATTCCTGTTCCGTAGCCCAAATCCTTTAGACGGCTGCCAAGCATAGCCTTTGTTGCCAGCTCAACCATAGGCACCTTAGTCACCTTACTTAAATAAGGAATGGTTCTGGAGGAGCGAGGGTTAACCTCAATACAGTAAACCTCACCCTCATGTACCACATACTTAATATTAACCAATCCTATAACCT
>CAYWBF010000384.1:0-2899 GCA_964456085.1 uncultured Eubacteriales bacterium | reverse complement strand
AAGTGGTTTCTTGGAGCATCTTGAGCAAGGTTTTCGTATACAGCAACGATTTGTGCAGGTGTAACGTCCTTGGAACCAAGGCCATAACGTCCGGCAACAACCTGCTTAGAGATCCCCTTTTCAAACAACGCTGTACAAACATCTGTATATAAAGGCTCTCCAAGGCTGCCTGGCTCTTTTGTTCTGTCCAAAACAGCAATCTTCTTAACAGAAGCAGGGATTTCATTGATAAAGTGCTCAACGCTGAAAGGTCTGTATAAGCGAACCTTTAACAAGCCAACCTTTTCGCCTTTTTTGTTTAAGTAGTCAATAGTTTCTTCAATAGCGTCACAAGCAGAACCCATGGCGATAATAATTCTGTCGGCATCAGGTGCGCCGTAGTAGTTAAATAGTTTGTAGTTTCTGCCTGTAAGTTTGTTGATTTCGCCCATGTAGTGCTCAACCACTGATGGAAGTGCATTGTAGAATGGGTTACATGCTTCACGAGCTTGGAAGAAAATATCAGGGTTTTGTGCTGTACCTCTAAGTACTGGGTGCTCTGGATTAAGAGCGTTTCTTCTAAAGGCGTTTACTGCGTCCATGTCCACAAGCTTAGCTAAGTCATTATAGTCAATACATTCGATTTTTTGGATTTCGTGAGATGTTCTAAAACCATCGAAGAAGTGAAGGAATGGCACTCTGCCCTTAATAGCACTAAGGTGAGCAACTGCGCCTAAGTCCATAACCTCTTGAACGTTTGTGGAAGCAAGCAAAGCAAAACCGGTTTGACGACAAGCCATAACGTCGGAGTGGTCACCGAAGATAGACAAGGCGTGGCTTGCCAACGCTCTAGCACTAACATGGAATACGCCAGGCAAAAGCTCTCCGGCGATTTTGTACATATTAGGAATCATAAGAAGTAAGCCTTGAGAAGCTGTGTATGTAGTAGTTAATGCGCCAGCTGCCAAGGAACCATGAACGGTACCAGCGGCACCGGCCTCTGATTGCATTTCAACAACCTTAACGCTTTGCCCAAAGATGTTCTTTTTGCCAACAGCCGCCCATTCGTCTGTATGCTCGGCCATAGGTGATGACGGTGTAATAGGGTAGATACCTGCTACTTCTGTAAAAGCATAGGAAACATATGCAGCAGTTTGATTACCGTCCATTGTTTTCATAACCTTAGACATTAAATAAATCCTCCTTAGGAATTTTTTAAACGGCGGAACACCGTTAAACAATATTTTGAGAAATTGAAAAAGAGCCAAAAACCAAATTATAGTTTTGACGAAGGATTCAATTCCCACTCGGTCGTGTATTAAAAGTGTTGAAACAAGCTCTCTTATTTCAACACCTTTAATACACGGCCAGTATTTGCAAAATATTATGATTCATTATAACAATTTTGCAATTGATAGTAAATAGTATAAATGGGCAAAATTTTATCGGTTTTACGGGAAAAAGAGAACAGAATAATATATTGGTGATTGCTTGTGTACTACATGCATGATAAAATTAGGAGGTTAGCTAAAAAATTGGCTTTGCAATGTAATCAGAATTTGGCTATTTTTGTGCTAGGGATGCTTGAAAAATATGGTACTAGAATGAGGGATACAATGAGTATTAATAAAAACTGGAGCCAGGTAAAGGCTTTTCATAAGGCGTTTGATATACCTGTAAGCGAAAGCCCTGTGTTGCTTAGCCGTGACAGGGTAGAAAAACGCAGCGCATGGATGGAGGAGGAGGTTTTAGAATTTAAGGAAGCTTCAACCATAGAAGAGCAGGCTGATGCTATGATTGATTTGATTTATTTTGCCCTTGGCACAATGGTTGAGATGGGGGTAGAGCCAGAGGAAATATTTAACATCGTTCAAGAAGCCAACATGAGTAAGCTATGGGAGGACGGTAAGCCACATTACAACGAGGATACAAAGGTAATAAAGCCACCTACATGGAAAGACCCGGAGGATAGAATTAAAAATGAGATACTCCGGCAAATACGCACAAAAAAACGAGTTGTTTAACCAACTCGTTTCGGGCTGTAGACGACTAAGTGTCTACAGCCTTTTTATTTTGTTTTAGCGTATAAATAATTTAACTTCGCTGCATGAGCCTGCTCGTCGATTAGTGCTTCAAGGGCAAGGTCTTTGATTTCGTCGTTTAGGAAAGCAAAGTAAACTTTTCTGTAAAATTCTGCTCCCCCTAGCTCCTCCATAATTCTTTCGGCGTAATCCTTAAGTACGTTGTTGCCAACCTCCACCTCGTCGATTTGAATATCGGGCTGGGTGCCGGTAAGCGTTACATAAACATCTGTAAACATCTTTTTATGCTTCATTTCGTCCAGCATAATCTCTCTTATGATTTCAAAGGCTTCCTCATCGTCGACCTTTTCCATTAGCTTGCTGTAATACGCCTCATCGTGCATTTCGCCCTTTATGGCTTCACTAATTAGGTCTACCAGCTTTTTGTCGGCTTCGATGGGCATTAATTCGTTATTATACTTTTCTTCGTTTTCTTTTAGTGCTTGAGCTGAGTATGGGTACATATTAGCCTCCTATTTATTTATCTTATTCATTGTATGCAATAGAAGGCTAAAGTTTTCTTATTTTCTAGGATAAAATAGCCTTTGCCTTTGCGCCGGCCTTAAGTCCCTTACTGTCGCAGTCTATGACTACATAATCTCCGCTGTTAAGGCCGTTTTCAATAACTACGTCGGCACGCAGCTCCATACCCTTTACAACCTCTCTTTTTTCCAACTGTCCGTTAGTGATGCACCATACCATGTCTTTGTCCATTTCCTTAAATAAGGCTGTTTTTGGAACGGTAAGCTTTGCTGTCTCCTTGTAAACGATAAACTTCACGTCTACATCGTAGCCGGCCTTAAGGCTCTCGTCTTTAGTTTCGATTGTAACGTTGACCT
>CAYWBF010000383.1:0-2915 GCA_964456085.1 uncultured Eubacteriales bacterium | reverse complement strand
AAGTAATTGTGATAACGGTGGGGACGGTGCATGCATTGGCGGTACATTGGTGCAGACAGCGGCCGGTGCCGGTGCAAGTGCAGGAGTTGAGGTTGCTTACCAAACCGGTTATGTAGCAGGGAGAGAGGCTTCGGCCTTAGGCTGCAACTGGATGTTTAACCCATGTGTGGACATATTTTTAAACTGGAGAAATACTATCATTAATACTCGCTCCTTCGGTGATGAGCCGGACAGAGTTATAGAATGTGCAAAAGAATATATTCGTGGCGTGCAAGAAAGCGGTATGGCTTGCTGCTGCAAGCACTTTCCCGGGGACGGGGTAGAGGAGCGTGACCATCACCTAGTGCTTGGGGTAATTGATCTTAGTCTGGAGCAATGGGAGAAAACCTTTGGAAAGGTATATAATGCCATGATTGAAGCCGGTGCTGAAAGCATTATGGTTGGGCATTTTGCTTTCCCCGAAATGAGCAGAAGGTTTATTCCCGGTATAAAGGACAATGAAATTATGCCGGCAACCTTAGCACCTGAGCTTGTACAAGGGCTTCTTCGTGAGCAAATGAACTTTAACGGCCTTATTATTACTGATGCGTCACATATGGCTGGGATTGCTAACATGATGAAGCGAAGCAAAGCCGTTCCAGCCGCTATTGCAGCCGGATGTGATATGTTTTTATTCAGCAATGACATGGAAGAAGATTTTCAGTATATGCTACAAGGGGTAAAAGATGGTGTTATCACCGAAGAAAGATTAAACAGTGCGTTGCGCCGGATTTTGGGGCTTAAAGCGAAACTTCAGCTTCACAAGAAACAACAAAGCAATACCCTTGCCCCCAAGGAAGAGTCTCTAAGCCTTATAAAGTGTGATGAGCACTTGACCTTGGCACAAAAAGCTGCTGATGCTTGCATCACTTTAGTAAAGGACACTGAAAATAATCTTCCCATACGCCCCGAGACACATAAGCGGTTGAAGGTGTATTTGATTTCCGGCACTCCTGTTTCAAGAGCTTATAAGGGTGACCCTGTTAAGGAAATTATAAAGGAAGAATTAGAGAAGGTAGGGTTTCAAGTAACCATAGCGGACAACTTCCATGACTTGGAGGTGGAGCATGGGGTTTGTGAAGAAAACGAGATAAAAATGACCGAGGTAGGCAGCAGAAAATCCTTTGCAGATAATTATGATGCGGCTATGGTTTTTATAAACGTTAAGGGTTATGCCCAAGAAAACAACATTAGAATACGTTGGTCCTGCAATCATTCCAACGAAGTACCTTGGTATGTAACAGAGGTTCCTACCGTTGGCATTTCCTTAAACTATACCACCCACTTGCTTGATGTTCCTCAGATACATACGTTTATTAATGCCTATAACAACACAAGAATTACTATACATGAAACCATTCAAAAAATTATGGGGAACAGTTCTTTCAACGGAAAGGCTAGTGATACTGTTTTTTGCGGAAAATGGGACACAAAATTGTAGAAATATGTGGGAAAGGACTAAAAGCAATGTGGAGTGATATTCAAACATTTCTTCCTAAAAAGCCCTTTTTACTGGCAGTAGACTCCGATGGATCGGTCTTTGACACAATGGGGATAAAGCATCGGAAAAGCTTTATTCCTGCTATGCTGAAAATTTGGAACCTTTATGCTGTACAGGAGGAATGCACCCGAATTGAGGAGGAAATAAACCTTTATTCAAAAACAAGAGGAATTAACAGATTTCCTGGGCTTGCACTTACTTTAGATGCTTTAAAAAAAGCAACAGGCCACTCAAATATTCCAGATACGGCTGCCTTACATGGATTTTGCCAAAGCGGAGCTTCCATGTCTAATGCAGCACTTATGGCTTATAATAAGGATAATAATGAGTTTTTGAATCAGGTTTTAGAATGGAGCAAGCTTTGCGACGAGCTTTTTACAGAACATGCAAAACATGTGGAGCCTTTTGAAGGGGTACATAAGGCTTTTTCCTTAGCGGCTCAAAGCTGTGACATTATTATTGTTTCTGCCGCCAGCGGAAAGGGGCTTTTAGAGGACTTTTCACGTTGCTCTCTACCCCCCTTTCTTTCTGCTATTGCAGGGCAAGAGTACGGAAGCAAGCAAAAGCAGCTTTCCATGTTGGCAGAAAAATACAAGCCTAACCATGTATTAATGGTTGGAGATGCGTTGGGAGATTTAGAAGCCGCTCGCAATAATAATGCTTCGTTTTACCCTATACTGCCTGGGCATGAAGCTGAAAGCTGGGAAGAGTTTGCTAATAAGGCTCTTGAACGGTTTTTGACTTGCGCTTATGAAGAAACTGCTTATGAACAGAAATTACTTAATATCTTGGGAAAATAAATTTAATAACAATAGAAAATGGGCTATACAAACTTTGTTTTGTTTGTATAGCCCATTTTTTTAGAATGTATTTAGAAATGTGAATTCGACAGATAAAAAAAATAAACACCCTGCCAAAATCTGCTAAAATGTATATGCAAAAAACAAAAAAGCAGAAAGATAGGGTTTTTATGACTGAAGAATTAATAACACGGATTTATTGTGATGTAGATGATTTTTGCAAAGTGTACGAGCAGTGTTCAAAAAAGTATTTTTTGACAGATGGCTCTAAGGGTAAAGTATTCCCCAAAAGCCGCATGAACCTAAGTGAGGTTATGAGTATAGTAATACTATTTCATATTTCTGGATACCGATGCTTTAAGTGGTTCTATAATAATTATGTGTGTAAGCATTTACGATAATATTATAAAAATACCCTTAGCTACAACCTAATAGTAGAGCTTATGCCTAATTGTTTGGTGCCATTGTTATTATATACTCTCAAGCATAATGTTGGCAAGTGCACAGGAATAAGCTTTATGGATTCAACGCCTATAGAAGTTTGCCACAATAGAAGGATATACAGCCATAAGGTT
>CAYWBF010000382.1:0-2936 GCA_964456085.1 uncultured Eubacteriales bacterium | reverse complement strand
TGGGGAGCTGCTGTTATGATAGCGGCTGGAGCAATTAAAATGAGGAAAGAAAAGAACAAAAAATAAAAGTACAAGATTTGTTTATCTTTTCAAAGCTTTTGGCGACTAATTATAGCGTTTTTATGTTGTAGAAAAAATGATATTGCTACGTGATTGGCTCTCCGCAAATAAGGTTGAGGGTAAGGCATTTGCAAAGCTCGGTGGGTTAATCATGCTCGGTGTAGTAATACCGTTTTTTATAGCTGACGCAAAACAGTATTTTGGTGCGTATCTACCGTCTTATTGGGTTGCAAAGGTTATATTGATTTTAACTTTTGGAGTTTTGTAGATGTTGTTATAAGCTTTATTCTTTGGCATATCGTTTTGAGTAGGCGGTTTAATAGCAATATTGCTATTTGAAAATTATTGTTATATTATTTACAATCCGTAGGGTTGACGGCAAAAGGCTGTCAGCTCCTCGGGTTTTTCTTTTTGCCGTAATATGCCGAATATCGCTGTCGATTGGCTAAAAAGGGGTGGACATACTTTACACGTTTGTGTTCAAAATTACCGTGAATTGAAGTGTGAAATTACTACTAAACAAAAAAAAGCCCACATATAGAGGACTTTATCTTGTATAAATATTTGCATTTAGATTTGTCTATATAATGGGGTTAAAATCCTCTCCTTAAGATACATTTGCTTATGTTATGAAAGAGCGGCTTAAAGGAGCTAGCGGTGTTTTGGATAAGCTGAGAGATACCACAGAGCAACGAGGTGGTTATTGAACAAGCAGCCTAATACAGAGCTTAGCCAGCATTGCACATTAAGTTTTTGGTTAAATAACCGATATTATCCATAGAGGCTATAATTAATTAACACGGAGGCTGCTATGGAGATTTATACTTTAAACAATTTATATCGCTACGACCAACAGTCAGGAGTGATCAGCTACAACAATTTAGACCGTGGAAAATTTATTTTAGGCACGACCGTTGACATAAGAACATTACCTAATCTTAAGACTTCGGAGGAAATGCTTGGCATTAAGGTAACCATAAGCGAAGAATCTCAAGGCCTTTTTGCTCAAGCAAGGGAAGCCAAGCAGCAAACGGAATTGAATGCACTGTCTGAAATTTACGAACGCATAGGCATGCCAGATAAGGCACCAAAAGCTTTCTCTGATATTTCTGACACCGATAGGGCACTTTTGACTCAGCAATACAACATGAGGCAGGACGGCGTTAATACAGTGTACGCAATATGGTACGATGGCGGTTTCTTAAACGGAGAAAACGCTTACGCCACGATGGAGCGCAACGCCTTTGACATAGCCATCCAACACGAATATTTGTCCAATTATTTCAGCGACACCTCAATTTCAGAACGGATTAACAACATGAATCTTCCCCTTGAAGCTGACAAGGAGCTTGTTTTCCAAGCATCCAAGGCGTATGGCGAAAAAGTATTAAACGAATTTTCCAAAAGTGTTATGACAGCCATAAAAGCACCGTCAGAGGAAGAAGCCCGGCGCTTATCAAGGCTTTTGGGCACCCCCACAAGTGAAGCTGGAAACGAGAGAGCTAACTTTGAGAAGTCATTTGAAAGTATTTTTCTTGAAACAACTGAAAGAGCCAAAGAATTGATTAGGCAGGGTTATAACGCAGATATAGTCGAAAAGCTCAAGGATGATTCATATAACAGTAGTTCTGTCAGGTTCGATTTTAAAGGCGTAAGTCTTAGTAGAGGACAGCTTGAAGACGTTGCAAGAACGTTGGATAACGCAAATAGTGCCATATATGGCACTGGTTACAATAGTGGCAACGCAGTAGGTTCCCCTGTATACAAGGAGCTTGCAAAGATACATGCCGATATTTACAAAAAAGCCCAGTCTGAGTTAAGCTGGTTATCTTCAGGTGAAGCTGAAAAAATATTAGGAACACTAAAGGAAGGCTCTATGAAATTTACCTTAGGCCAATTATTAATGCGTGATGCCTCGAGGATGATAGCCGATGAAGTAAGGCTTTCCGGCGGTGGAAACGGAGGGCGGATAAATATGGGAGAGTTTGTCCGCAACAATCCAGTTCTTCAAGGTTATGCAAAGGATTATGAAAAAGAGTTCATGGCATCCTTTAAATAAATAACTTACAAAACTTCGGAAGTTATGAGTTAGTCGGAATTGGAACAGGTGACGAATAGGCGCTTCTGATTGCAGAATCATCAATTGTTGCAGATTTGAATCACCACCACCCACTTAGCGAGTGGTTTGTTATCCCGCCTATAAGGCATTTGGTACTGGTTGCGCCTGAGGGTGCGTTGAATAGTTAACCAACCACATGTTTTTTCTGGGCAGGAGCCTGTAAATAACTTTCTGAAAACAATCCTTCCATGGTAAAATAAAATAACACCCTATCAGCTTTTACCCAAATAACCTCCGTAGGTTTTTGAGGTAAATGTTTAGGGTGTTTTTTTGATTGTTATTCAGCTTTATCGCTCTTCACTTCCAACATTATTGCCCCAATAAAGTTCTCTTATTATGCTTTTCATAGAATATGGAAACCTCATTTTCGTATTGCTATGGGTTATATAGCTTATAAAAAGGGTATCACAGAAAAAAGGCTGCGCCCAGCCGCAAATCCGGCTAAGCTTTCATTGCAAAAATCAACATTCCCCAGTGCATTGCGTCTAAAATAGACTTTGTAATCAATTGCTTATACATCAACAAACCTATACCCAACGCCAACCTCTGTCATAATAATTGCGGCTTAACCGTATCAACTCTTCCTGATATTAGCCATAAATACTCTAAGCGTTTGGTAATCATCACTGCTTTCATATCCCCAAACCTTTTCTTGAATAAACGTATGTGTAAGCACCTTTCCGGCATATTCGGTGAGAAGTAAAAGATTCACCTATAGAAAAAGGTTTTGTTTTATAATTATTAGCCCCTATATCAA
>CAYWBF010000381.1:0-2943 GCA_964456085.1 uncultured Eubacteriales bacterium | reverse complement strand
CTGTGTTCGATTTTGATTTTAGTGATATTGGGTTGTTGGAGCTGGCTATTTTTGCTGTTGTGGGGCTTGCACCGTTTTTGCCTACGATGATGCTTGCCGGAATGCTTCTTGGAATTTTTGCTATGTTTCTGATAAAATATTTGTTCAGTGGCAAGCTTAACGTTCAGTTTTCCATGCCCTCAATATTTTTGTCAATGTACATTTTAGTAACCTTATTTATGGGGGTTACTTCCTTCGCTCGGTGGAAAAGCATACAGATTGCGATGCTTATGACACTTTTTATGCTTTCCTTCTTTTTAATAGTATTCGCTGTAGACTCACTTAATAAGCTTAAGGCTATTATTTTTGTTTTTTGCACCTCAGCACTTTTTGCTGGAGTGATTGGGCTTTACCAAAAGCTTTCCGGGCATGTAGACATGACCTGGGTTGATAAAGCCTTATTTCAGGAGATTAAGCTTAGGGTGTATTCAACCTTTGAAAATCCCAACGTGTATGGTGAATATTTGCTCTTAGTCATACCCATTGCTCTTGCTATGGTTTTTTTATCGAAAAGGCTTTTGGCAAAGATTTACTATTTTGGGATATTTGGGTTGCTATTGGTAAATTTAGGCTTGACCTACTCTAGGGGATGTTACTTGGCATTATTTCTTGGGTTGTTTGTATTTGTGCTCTTTATTAACAAACGGCTTATTACGTTTTTTTCTGTGGGAGTATTTGCGCTCCCCTTTGTCTTACCCCAAAGCATTATTTCTAGGCTTCAGAGCATAACAAACGTTTCAGACTCCTCAACCTCCTACAGAATTACCATTTGGCAGGCTACAGTTAGAATGCTTCAGGATTTTTGGTATATGGGACTTGGGCAGGGTCAGGAAGCATACAACGTTATTTATCCCTATTATTCCTTTAATGGAGTTTTTGCCCCACATACCCATAGTCTTTATTTGCAGATTTTCATTGAAACAGGAATTGTGGGGTTGTTAGTGTTTTTTTGCTTTATGCTTTTTGTGTTTAGAGAGCTTATTTCCTATTTGATTAGTACCCCTTCCTTTAGGGCAAGAATATTAATGGCGGCTTTTGCTTGCTGCTTGGTTGCATTTTTGTTCCAAGGTGGGTTTGATTACGTTTTTTATAATTACAGAGTATTTCTTTTGTTCTTTATTACTGTCGGTGTAGGCTGTGCGGCTGCTGGTAGATTAATTAAAAAGGATTTGGATTTGCTATGAAAATAAAGGTTATAAATATAATTTCTGATACAAACATAGGTGGGGCAGGTAGATGCTTGCTTTCCTTTATAGATAGCTATGACAGGGAAAAGCTCGACCTATCGGTTTTTTTGCCGGCCAGTAGCTTGCTATGCCCAGAGCTGACAAGGCGTGGTGTAGCCTATAGGGAGGTTCCTCATATTAATGATGCGTCAATGAGGTTATCGGCTGTCACCTCATTTTTAAAGCTGTTTAAATCCGAGAAGCCTCATATAGTTCATACCCATGCGGTTATGTCAGCTCGACTAGCAGCAAAGCTTTATGGAAAGTGTGCCATAGTCCATACACGGCACAGTGTTTTTGATTTACCTCTATGGCAAAAAAAATTCCCGGCAAGGCTCTTGCTGGGAGGGATTAATAATTTTTTAAGCGATTTTATTATTGCTGTTTCACCTGCGGCAAAGGAGAATATTGTTGAGATTGGCACAAACCCCAATAAGGTTAAGATTGTTTTTAACGGGGTTAACCGTCTAATTAATGTATCAGAGCAGGATAAGGCAGAATTTAAAGAACGGCTGGGAATAAAAGATGAGTTTGTTGTATCCATAATTGCCAGGCTGGAGGAGGTTAAGGGTCATGATTACCTGCTGGACGCTGCTAAGGCAATGTTGGAGCTAGATAAGGAAATAAAAATTGTCATAGCTGGCGCAGGAACTCTTTCGGAGCACATATGCAATCGCATAAAAAATGAGGGACTCTCCAACGTAGTATTCGCCGGTTTTGTAAAAGAGGTAGACAAGCTTTTGGCAATAACCCATTTGCAGGTTAACGCCTCCTACGGTACTGAAGCTACCTCCCTATCGCTTCTTGAGGGTATGAGCATTGGAGTACCGGCTGTGGTAAGCGATTTTGGCGGAAACCCTTATGTAATAAAAAAAGGTGTAAACGGTATAGTTGTCCCAAAGAAAAATGCCGAGGTACTAATGAAAGCTGTTTTGAAGCTGAAGAATGACAAGGAGCTTTACAATACACTTTCCCAAGGCGCTATTTCAACCTTTGACGAAAAATTCACCTCAAAAGCAATGGCAGAGGGGATAACAAAAGTTTACACAGAGGCCTTGGACTTTAAGCAGGCTCATTAAGAAGTCTCTATAGAAATTAAAAGGAGGTTTTTTTGTTGGTTAGAAATAGGTTTAAGCTTTTTGGCATTATAAGCGTAATAGATATTATAATGCTGGCTGTGCTTATATTTTTTGTAGCAATGGTAATACGATTTTCTGAAAAGAAGCAGGTTTCGGCGGCAGATGGCAGCGGCAATGTGCGATACACTGTAGAAATCCAAAGGCGTGAAAACGGTTATTCCGATAATATTAGGCCGGGCGAAAAGGTTTACGATACACTTAAAGGCTCTGAAATAGGGGTAGTATCAGAGGTATATACCCAAAAATATAAGGTTGATGCTCCGGATTTTTCCATAAACGAATACAAGCGTCCGGAGGTAGACGGCTACTATAACGTTTATGTGGTAATTGAAGCTCCTGGAACAGTTACCAGCCAGGCGACAACTGTGGGAGATTACGAGATAATGGTTGGCAAGGAGGCTTATATCCGTGCAAAGAGCTTTTCGGGCGGCGGATATATTATTAACCTAGAAAAATAACAATGTAGTTGTCATATCATATTCTTAAAATTTTTACGAAAGGCAGTGAAAGCATGATAATTGATGAAAAGGGAAGGCTTT
>CAYWBF010000380.1:0-2943 GCA_964456085.1 uncultured Eubacteriales bacterium | reverse complement strand
GGCATCTTACGCCTCCTTTTTCATCCTGGTAATAACGGAGTCAATAATGCCGTAATTTTTGGCTTCTTCCGCTGACATGAAGAAGTCCCTCTCTGTGTCCGCCGCTATAGTTTCAAACGGCTTGCCTGTGTTTTCTGCAAGCATCTGATTAAGTTTCTTTTTGGTTTTTAGAATTTGCTCCGCATGTATTTGAATGTCTGTAGCTTGACCCCTTGCGCCGCCTAGTGGCTGATGAATCATGATTTCGGAGTTAGGCAAGGCAAAACGCTTGCCCTTTTGCCCTCCGGCAAGCAAAAACGCTCCCATGCTGGCGGCCATGCCCACACAAATAGTGGATACGTCAGCCTTAATAAAGCGCATGGTATCATAAATCGCCATACCGGCAGTTACAGAGCCACCGGGGCTGTTAATATATAGATTAATATCCTTGTCTGGGTCCTCTGCGTCTAAGAATAGAAGCTGTGCCACAACAAGACTTGCGGTAGCGTCAGTTACAGGCTCGCCTAGGAAAATTATCCTGTCCTTTAAAAGTCTGGAGTAAATGTCATAGGAGCGTTCTCCTCTATTGGTCTGCTCTATTACAAATGGTACTAGGCTCATGTTTTCACTTCGCTTTCTAAAAGATTTATGCTAGGGGGCTTGGGGGAGTACAGCTCCACCAAGTCTTTAACACCCACTTTAGCAGATAATTTGCTTTATATAGTTTCCATTTCAACGGCACTGTCTAAAACTAGCTTTAATGCCTTTTGAACCTCTAGGTCTTTAATAAGGTTACGTTTTTCCTGTGGGTGGATAGCTGTCTCCAGTCTTTCAATAGGCATTTGGTACGCCTGTGCAAGACGGTTAAGCTCTTCCTTATATTCCTCATCAGAAACGGTAATGTTTTCTTTTTTAGCTATTTCTTCAAGGGCTAAACGGGATTTAACCTGGGTAACGGCTGTTTGATACTGTGCCTCCCTAAGATTCTCCATTGACTGCCCAAAATATCTGAAATATGTTTCCAAGTCAATGCCTTGAGATTGGATTCTTCTTGCAAAGCTTTCAACAAGGTTGTCTACTTGACTTTCAAACATGCACTCTGGAATATCTGCCTCTAACCCCTCGGCGATTTTACTCATGACTGCGGCTTCCTTCTGGTGCTCTGCTTCATGCGCTTTGTTCTCGGCAAGCTCTTTTTCAAGGCTTTCCTTGTACTCAGCAATTGTGTCAAACTCTGAAAAATCCTTGGCGAAATCATCGTCAATTGGAGGAAGCTCCAAGTAGCTTATGCCGTTAAGAGTAACCTTAAACACAGCAGGCTTGCCGCTAAGTGTTGGCTCATGGTACTCCTGTGGGAATGTAACGTTAACGTCAAAGCTTTCCCCTATGCTATGGGAAACAATTTGATCCTCAAAAGTATCAATAAAGGAATGAGAGCCAAGAACAAGGTTATTGTTTGAGCCGGTGCCGCCCTCAAAAGCTACATCGTCAACAAACCCTTGGTAATCAATACTTACAGTGTCCCCAACCTGTGCAGGTCTGTCCTCTACAGTAATAAGTCTTCCGTTTTTCTTTTGAACGGCTTCAAGACGGGCGTTGATTTCCTCGTCTGTAACTTCTAGGTTAGGCTTTGGATAAGGCAACGCCAAGTATGGAGGCACTACCACTACAGGCTTAACAAAAACCTCCGCCGCCATAATAACTCCTGTGGCTGCATCTATTTCAAGAGGCTCAAACTCTGGCTTTGAAACTACCTCTAGGTTGTTTTCAGCAACAGCGTTTTCGTATTCCTGAGGCAGACAAAAATTTAATGCGTCCTCATAGAAAACTTCCTTGCCATATTGACTTTCAATGATTTGCTTCGGAGCCTTGCCTTTTCTAAAGCCGGGTATATTTATTTTACCTCTGTTTTTCTTGTAAGCATATTCAATGCCCTCAGCGAACCTATCTGCAGAAATATTAAATGTAATTTTTACCTTATTTTTTTCAAGCTGCGTAAATGTACTATTAGCCATTTTAAACCTCCTACGGAAATTATAAGCAATTTTTATATTTTTTAGTCGGAAGCCTTAAATTAGTTAAGGCGATAATATTAATTTTCCGACAATGAGAAGAAGCAACGAAATAAACTCTCCTCGTAAGGGATTCTTTAGAAATAAGTGCATCTATACATTTTCATAAACCCACTTGAACCGTTTGTGATTCTGAAAATGTGTGACACTTACTTTGAAACAATCCCTTAATTAACCGGTAAACCTCTCCACCACGGTTACTTTATATAAACTAAGGTATTATAACACAGCAAAAATTAAAATGCCACAACTAATTGAAAATTTCAAGAGAACATTTCAAATAAATTTCGTGTTAATTGTGTTTTCTTCTACAATAAAATTATGTTTATAGCGCTCTGGGGTTCTGGGAGCGTATAGAATGCTTTTCTGCTGCTGATAAATAAAAATGCGTGCAAATCCGCACGCATTAAAACCAAAAATATAAAGATAGTGTCTCCTACTTTGTCTCTTGAATAAGAAAAATAGTTTTCAATAAGCGAAGATGGCAGTATTCAATTTTAAAGCTTCTTTCTTCTGAAAATATTGACTCTTATTTATTTTCCATTTAGCCCTGTTTTCAAACAAAAAAAGCGGCTTGAGCCGCTTTTAGATTGAGATTATAAACTTCCAATTCCATTTAAAACAACACTAACAAAAAGACAATTTACAATCGTCAATAATAGTGTCATTGTATAATTTTACTTGCTCTTTTATTTCAACTTTGTTTTTAAGCGCATATTCATTCTCAGCAAGCTTTATTGCATAGCAAACTAACCCTGTGCAAAATGGCAGTTTAACAGTAGACATTTTAATCGCAAATACTATTTTTTGGCTTAATCCTACTTCCTCAATCTCGTTGTCCTTTGAAAATAAAAAAACATGGTCGTAAGGCAAAAAGTATTTTTCGTTATGG
>CAYWBF010000379.1:0-2946 GCA_964456085.1 uncultured Eubacteriales bacterium | reverse complement strand
AAGGGAGGTTTCCTCGCCGCAAACGACAGCGCCGGAGCCAAGGTTGATTCTTATTTTAAAGCTGAAGTCTGTACCGAAGATATTTTCTCCAAGCAAACCAAATTCTTCAGCCTGATGAATTGCTATTCTAAGACGCTCAACGGCAAGAGGGTACTCCGCGCGAATATAAATTACACCCTCGTCTGCTCCAATAGCGTAGCCGGTGATAGCCATAGCTTCAATAATAGAGTGTGGATCGCCTTCCAAAATTGAACGATCCATAAACGCTCCCGGGTCACCCTCGTCAGCATTACAAATAACGTACTTCTTGTCGCCCTCAGTACGTCTTGCTGCTTCCCATTTAACACCTGTAGGGAAACCGCCGCCCCCGCGTCCTCTAAGTCCGCTCTTTTTGATTATGTCAATAACCTGCTCTGGAGACATTTCTTCAAGAACCTTGCCCAGTGCTTCGTAGCCGCTTACGGAAATATAGTCCTCAATTTTTTCAGGGTTAATAATACCGCAGTTTCTAAGAGCGATTCTAACCTGGCTCTTATAGAAGGGAATGTGTCTGTGCTCGGCTTCTGTTCCGCCCTTGATTGGATCCTTGTAAAGCAGTCTTTCTACTATTCTGCCCTTTAAGCAGTGCTCTTTAACAAGCTCCTCTGCGTCCTTAGCCATAACCTTAACGTAGAAAATGTTGTCTGGATAAATTTTTACAATAGGGCCTTGCTCGCAAAACCCGAAGCAGCCTGTAGTAACAACCTGAACCTCTTTGTCAAGGCCAACCTTAGCCAGCTCAATCTTTAACTGCTCAAGAGTCTCTAAAGAGTCTGTGGAAACACAGCCGGTTCCTCCACAAACAAGTATATGCATTCTAAATTTACTCACTGCGGCTAACCTCCCTGCCTAATATTGCATTGTCAACCAAAACACCCTGCATAATGTGCTTCTCAATAATTTCCGCAGCACGCTTAGCGTCTACGTTTGCGTAGCGGATAGGCTCCTTGCCAGGCTCCTTAACTTCAACGAGTGGCTCTGCATAGCAGTAGCCAAGACAGCCTGTGCCTACAACGGACACGTTTTCAAGCTTTTTCTCCGCAATAGTATCAAGAAGGGCGGTCATAGTGGCTCTGGCACCAGCGGCAATTCCACAGGTAGCCATGCCTACGTTTAAAATGATTCTATCGGGATTTTCGCCGGTGGTTCTTATATCGGTGTTCCCTAAAGCATTTTCTCTGATTTTTCTTAGCTCCTCAATGCTTTTAAGCTTTGCCATATTAATTCTCCTTTTTTAAAAAAATTAAATTTACGGAATAAGGTGATTGTTCAGAAATAAGTGCCCACGTTACATTTTCATAAACCCACTTGAACCGTGTGGGATTCTGAAAATGTGTGCCACTAATTTTGAAACAATCACTGGGGATTACTAAAAACGTTGGGTAGAATGAGACTTAATGAGTTTTAGCAAGGTGCTCTTCAACAATACCACGAACGTCCTCTTTTTTAACACGGCCATAAACCTTTCCGTTTACAGACACAACAGGAGCAAGACCACATGCTCCTACACAGCGAAGCGCATCAAGTGAAAATAATCCGTCCTCACCTGTTTTTCCAACCTCTACCCCAAGCTCGCTTTTTAGCTCTTCCAAAATCTCTCCGGCGTTTCTAACGAAGCAGGCAGTACCCATGCATACGTTGATTTTGATTTTGCCCTTGGGCACGGTAGAGAAGAAGGAGTAAAAGGTAACAACACCAAATACGGTAGAAGCAGGGATAGATAGTTTGTGAGACACATGCTGCTGAACCTCTTTGGGAAGATAGCCAAAGATATCCTGTGCCTTATGAAGTACGGTGATTAAGTTGCCCCTTTGGTCGGGCAGCCCCTCGATAAATTCGTCTAGCTCGGCATATTCCTTTTCATAGCCCTTTTCTGTTAACGTCATCAAAAAAACCTCCTATATATTAAAATTTATGGTAAGCAAGCTTTTGACAGGGCGTTATAAAAAAACATAGCAAGCCCTCTACAATCTCTAATATTTTATATTAGCTGAGTGAATAATTCAATAGATTTTGCAAATTAATGTATTTATTTCCTAAGTAGGAAAAATTCCCTAAGCAAGTAAGCAAAACGGCATAAAAAAAGCACACTGAAATAAGTGTGCCAAATAATTTGTCTCGTTATTCAAATCTTATTTTTTCCACTGCTTAAAGGCTTCAACGAAATTTTCTGTATAGCCGTAGTGCATTGTAAAGACAGCTTCTATGTTACTTAGGGCTGCAAGCTTAGACAAGCTTTTTTCCTGTTCCTTGTTGTCCGTGTTGAAAACAGAGTTAAACAGCTTGGCTTGCCCATTTTTTAAGCTTAGGTTGTCTCCGGCGAAAAGATATTTTTCGTTTAGGATGTAGCTGCATGAGCCGTTTGTGTGCCCAGGGGTAAAAATACAGGTCACTGATGCGCCATAAATATTTATGGTTTCGTTTTCTTCTACAGCTTTATAGTTTTCGCCTATTGATGATATAAATCTTTGTGAGCGGCGTGGCGAAGCCTTTAGGGCATCTGCTTCTGCCTTTGAAATATATATAGTGGCATCAGGAAACTCGCTTATTCCGGAAACGTGGTCGTAATCTGTATGAGTGAGGAATAATGCGGCAACATCTTGAGGGTTAATACTTAGGCTTTCCAATGCTGTCTTTGTAAGGCTGCCGTTTACCCCTGCATCAAAGGCGATGTACTTTTCTCCTACCTTTACTAGGTAGAGATTTACGAACCTGTTGCTTATGGCATAAATACTGGGTGAAATCTCGCTTGTTTCCAACGGGCTCATTTGAAGCTGTGCTGTTACTGCTCTTAAAGGCTGTATCAAAATGGCTAGTAGCAGCAAAAGCGATACAGTTATTATTATTCTTTTCTTATTCGATTTCTTCTTATTCATTTGGTTCCCTCCTTAATATTAATTCTCTCCT
>CAYWBF010000378.1:0-2962 GCA_964456085.1 uncultured Eubacteriales bacterium | reverse complement strand
AATATAATTTATACAAAAAGGAGAAATTTTTTTATGGCAAAAAAACTGCTGCTTTTTACAATGACATTAATTATTTCGCTTAATACTTTATTTTTTTTGAGTGTTGCTGCTGCCCCTACCTCATTTACGGCCACTCTAAAGGACGAATACTACAAATTTATTCAATGGGCGCACAGAGAGGATTGGGTAGACTACAACAGATTTGCGATACATGATTTTGACGGTGATAATGTGCCGGAAATTCTATTCGGCAAAGCCAATCCCCAAAACAACAACTTCGTAGAATACGACGTTGTAAAATACTCCAACGGTGATTTTAAGAAGAACGGCTCAATCAGCTCCAGCCGTTACCTTATTAAGGATAAATACTCCTACGCACTTCTAGGGATATACGGTCAAACCAGCGGCTATAGCGGCCTAACCACTGAGCTTTCCATTTTTTACATACATAATGCCACCATACAAAAAAATTCTGTGCTAAAATCCAATGGATACAACTATTTTAAATCAGACATATCCATAACCCAGGACGAATTTACAAACGAGCTGTTTAATTATCTAGGCACCTATGATGAGCTTATGGTGCACGACTCCTTTAACCAAGGCGTGATACTCTCCGCAATCCACTCCTGGAAGCCTATAACCCTAGCAGCACCTTACGCCCCTAAGCTTAAATCAAACATTGCCCTTAACACAACATGGCAGGTAGCCTTTAATAACTTTATAAACAAGGCTATAGGTCCGGCAAATACATATGTAGAGCCATATTCCTTAACACCTCCCTCGGGTGCAAGGCGAGACTACACCCGTTTTGCCCTGCATGACTTGACAGGTAACGGCGTACCTGAGCTATTTTTAGGTGTAAACCATGGCACACAGGTTAGCTTCGATGTTTATAGGTATGTAAACGGCGACGTAAAATTCATCGGCTCCTTTGACGCCTATTCCAAATATCTAGGCAAGTTCAGCCAAAGCAATAATGTATTCAGCTATAACCCTATTGATAACATGTTCAACTACCAGACAGTAAATAAGATTTACTATGCAGACAACGGTATGCACAAGGAAACAATTATGCAGGTGTTTAAGTCTCCCAAAACCGGTAAGGACGTTTATGAGGTAGGCAACCGCTCTGTTTCCGTTCCTACCTTCAACAGCAGCCTAATCAACTACATTAACTCTACAAAGGAAATTAAAACCTTTGACATAGAGCTTGTTCCGGCAAGCGCAGCACTTGTATCTTGGCGTCCTATGAAATAGTGGGTTAATAGCAACGGTCTATAAAGGATTAGTTTGGAGGTTTTTATGAGAACGCTGTTATTAGTTATTATGTCTGTGCTACTGATGCAGATCAACGTATTCGCCCAAGCCACTGCCGGTATTACCGAGCCTACTGATACGGTTAAGCAAACCACTGCAGTCGCGGAGAGCGTTCCCGTGAAGGAAAAGGGTGTTACCTTTTATAAGGACTTCCCTGTGGTGCCTGATTTTGCCTCCTTTGCAAAGGTTAATAAGGATAACATTGCAGAATTTCCTTTAAAGGCGGAGCCTTTCTCCTATCTGGACAGCAGCATTGCGGAGTATGTATATAAAAGGCAGATATTCGATTACACCGGCATAGACTATGAAAAGTTGACGGAGTATGCAAAATATTTGACGAAGGTAGGCTTTAAGGCGCTAAAGTCGCTGGAGAAAGAAAATCTTGGAGAATGGCAGGAGCTTATTACTTGGGATTTGCTATACGACGTGGATTTTAAGGTGAAGAAGGACGGCATCTTGATTATCAACAACCAGAACGACTTTTTGCTTGTATTGGTTGGGGAGTCTGTTACACTGAATAAGGACAAGAATTATATAAAGTGCGGCGAAGTTAGACTTTATTCGCTGTCCCATATTGTAGCACCTCAGCAACCATTAAAGGATTTTATACCAGAAGCGGTGGAGCGGGTTAAGGATGAAATTGTACCCCCTTATATACCGCCCTACAGCCCTAATACAGCACTAAGTCAATGGCAGAGGAATGTTACAAATATTCGTCAGCCACAGAGTACCCAAGAGGTTGTGACTAATGCTGAATTTTGGAATAGGCTACAGAATTATCTTTCCGATGAAGCAAAGAATACTAGGTAGATTATGCTGCTTAGTAATTGTAAGTGGCGCAGGCTTGTCAGCCTGCGCTATTTTGTTTTAAAAAATATATATTATTTTAGCTTGTCACACATTCTAACTCGCTTCCATATACTGTCAATGTACATGCCATAAAGCATGTACATTCTAATAACGAAAGGAGCGAGATAGTTACCATGAAATTTAGTGAATGGGACGAAGAAGTAAAACGTTGGGCAGATCGATTTGATCTTGATGATGATTGGATGGAAGAGGATGACGAATTTGAGGAAGAAGAATTCGTAGACGAAACCGAATCAGCAGCTGTATCAACAGCTGTAGCATTAGTAGCAGCACCAGGTGCTGATAGTGTATTTGATGGCGGAATAAAGGAAGGCATCCGTGAAATTCGTGAAGGCATCAAAGATGTACGCGAGGGACTTGCTAACGTTCTTTTAACACACGTACGTGAAGGCGAGCGTCAGATTGCTGAAGGTATCCAAGATATAGAAAAGGGAGTTCGTCTTATTTTGGAAGCTCTTGAGCATAGATGCATAGACAAAAAGTCAGAGGGTTTCAAGGAGATTTTGATAGGCATTCGTGAAATAAGAGAAGGCCTTAAGGATCTCAAGAAAGGCTTAGAAGAAATCAGATGCAACAATATTTGTGAAGGCGTTAGAATTTGCTGCGAAGGTATTGCAGACGTAGAGGAAGGCTTAGAGCATATCCTTGAGGGCTTAAAACACATTCGTTTTATCAGCAATGAAGAAGGCATCAGAGATATTAAAGAAGGCGTTAGAGATATTGCCGAAGGTATTAAGGAAATCGAAGAAGGACTCAGACTTATTAACAAAGA
>CAYWBF010000377.1:0-2966 GCA_964456085.1 uncultured Eubacteriales bacterium | reverse complement strand
AAGCAATTTTCACGTTTTGTTCGACGAAATTGCGGTTTTTGCAATTTCGTCGAACGCACATTATTTTATAAATAAAAAGCATTGCCATTATTTGTGGCAATGCTTTTTTATTTTCAGTGGCAGAATGGGTAGTATTTTCATGACGTCAAAATTTTAGGCATAATTTTATGAAACTTATTTACACTCTCTGTGAAAAAGTAAGCTTGTTTTGTTTTAAAAAAATCTTTTAGAAGCTATTAATTTTATATTGCTTGACTTAAGCTCTACATAGGTTTAAGATAATAAGTGGGTTATAATGAATATAATTTTATTGTAATGAATAATTTTCACTTTTGCGTGTGACTTACTTTAAGTAATTTATAGTGACAAAATGCCCATATCTTCTGAAAACGATTAATTTTTTTTGTAATAAAAAATTGGTAAAATTTTACATTTATTTTTTTAAATTATCATTTCGTGTATTCTAAAAACCCTTGAACATAATTTACAAATAATAATAGAATTATAAACATTTTTGTTGTAATTTATATAATTGTTGTGGTATTATAATATATAGTTTAACATTATGCCTATGAATTGTTAAAGAGCGTGTATTGTTTTATACGCTGTTCTTTAATTGTCCTAGGCTGTTTAAATATATTTAAATAGTGGCACTTAATATCTAAAAATTGTTTTAGGAAAAATTAGTAATATTCAGGAGGGTTTGTTATGCGGAAGAAGGAAATGATTGCTATGCTTCTGGCAGGTGGTCAGGGAAGCCGCTTAGGAGTCTTAACCACAAAAAAGGCAAAGCCGGCTGTTTCATTCGGAGGAAAATACAGAATCATTGATTTCCCCATGAGTAACTGCATTAACTCGGGAGTTGACACAGTCGGAGTGCTTACCCAGTATCAGCCGTTGCAGCTGAACAGACATATAGGTATAGGCATTCCATGGGATTTAGACAGAAAAAATGGTGGCGTTACAGTGCTTGCGCCTCATATGAAAACAGATGAGGGTGCATGGTACACGGGTACTGCAAATGCCATATACCAAAATATTGAATACATAAACAATTATAATCCCGAATACGTCCTAGTTTTGGGTGGTGACCACATCTACAAAATGGACTATTCAAAAATGCTTGATTTTCATAAGAAGAATAAATGTCATGCAACGATAGCCGTGCTGGAGGTTCCTTTGGAGCACGCAAACCGCTTTGGCATAATGAATACCCTTTCTGATGATAAGGTATACGAGTTTGAAGAAAAACCACAAAACCCAAAAAATAATCTAGCTTCTATGGGAATTTATATATTCAACTGGGAGGTTCTTAAAGAGGCTCTTATTAAGGATAATAAGGTTCATGATGACAGCGACTTTGGAAAGCATATTATTCCAATGTTGATAGAAGCCAACATGACACTTTATGCCTATCGTTTCAACGAATACTGGGAGGACGTTGGTACTATTGAATCCTATTGGCAGGCCAATATGGAGCTTATTAAAACCGTGCCTGCGTTTAACCTTTATGAAGATTTTTGGAAAATTTATACCGATATGGATCACCAGCCTCCACAATATACAAGTTCCGAGGCTGTTGTTAGAACCAGCCTTTTATCCGAGGGCAGCGAGGTTTACGGCGTAGTAGAAAATTCCGTAATAGGCCCAGAAGTAACTATATCAGAAGGTGCTGTAATAAGAGACTCCATCATTATGAAGGGCTGCTATATAGGAAAAAATACAGTGCTTGAACGCTGTATTGTAGACGAGGATACACATATCGGGGCAGACGTTAAAATTGGTATGGGAGAAAACACCCCTAACAAGCTTAAGCCTAAGGTTTATGATACAGGCATTTCCGTTATCGGCGAAAACACAGTTGTTCCTGATGGGGTAACCGTTGGCAAAAACTGTGTTATTTATGGCGTAACAAAATTTGAGGACTTTGAAGGCGGCGTCTTAGAATCCGGCGAAAGTATTATTATTGAAAATGAGGTGATTCTGTGAAAGCTCTAGGAATTATTCTTGCAGGCGGAAACAACGACAAGCTTAAAGAGCTAACTCATTTAAGGGCTACCTCTGCTATGCCGGTTGGAAGCTGCTACAGAAGTATCGATTTCACACTAAGCAATATGTCCAACAGCGGAATAGGAAAGGTTGCTATTATAACGCAATATAATTCACGCTCGCTGCACGACCACTTGTCCTCCTCGAAATGGTGGGATCTTGGTAGAAAGCAGGGTGGGCTTTTCATATTCTCCCCATATATTTCAGTAGACAATGCCTTTTGGTTCAGAGGTACGGCCGACTCTATTTATCAAAATATTACATTTTTGAAGCGAAGCAATGAGCCTTACGTTATCATTGCCAGCGGCGATGCTATATACAAAATGGATTACACTGATATTTTAAAATATCATGCTGAGAAACAGGCTGACTTTACTGTGGCTTACACACGGCTAGAGAACGAAAACCTTAGCGACTATGGTGTGCTTACTCTTGACCATGATGGAAAGGTTAGCGATTTTGAAGAAAAACCGTTGGAGCCACAGTCCAATAACGTATCTATGGGCATTTATGTATGCCAGAGAACCTTATTGATTAAGTTATTGGAAACTGTTGCCGCCGAGGGGCGTTATGATATTGTTAGTGACATTATCATACGCTACAGAAAAAGGCTTAACGTGTATGGCTACGAATTTACAGGCTATTGGAAAGCTATTAATTCCGTTAATAATTATTTCAACATAAATATGGACTTCTTGAAAAAAGACGTCCGTGACATCTTTACTAAAAAAGAACCATTTATTGAAACAAAGCCAAAGGACGAACCACCTGCCAAGTATAACCAGGGTGCCGTTGTAAAAAACTGTCTTGTTGGTTCCGGAAGTATTTTAAACGGATATGTCGAAGCAAGCGTTTTATTCAGAAAGGTTTTCACGGGTGAAAACACCTCCATTAAAAATTCTATAGTTATGGAAGGT
>CAYWBF010000376.1:0-2969 GCA_964456085.1 uncultured Eubacteriales bacterium | reverse complement strand
CTTTTTGGCTTCTATGTCTCCTTCAATATGCGTCAAAACCTTTGCAAGGGATTTAAAGGCTTTAATTTGCATTTCTAATTCCGAAACAAAATTATACCTCTGCTGGTACATAATTTCCTCAAGGGTTTGGCTGGTAACAATGCTCAAATCCTTTTGCAAGCTGTTATTGTACAGAATCATACCGGTAATAGATATTCCGGCAAGTATAGTAAAAATTATAAATATTTTTTTAAAGCTATTTTTAACATTGTTCATTGTTTTCATCAACGCTTCTTCCATTATAGGAAATTTTAAAAAATTATTTAAAGGCACACTACCACTAGCTGAAGGTGATACTACTATTAAGTCTTGGGGGAGCTACACTCCCCCAAACCCCCTAGTTTCCCTAGTATAAAAAAAACCCCATAAGTCTTTTACACATCAAAAAGACCCTAAGGGGGTGATTAACCGTTTATTTTATTATAGCCACTACTTCGATGTACAGTACATATACACATAATTTACCTCCTTCCTATTAACCATAAAAGAATTAATAAGAATTGGGAGAATACACTGAAGTAAGTCTATAGGTATAAAATACTATATAACAAAAGAGCAAAAAAGTCAAAGAAAAAAATGAATCATTCCTGTTGTTTTGCAAATTTTAAAGAAACTATAGAAAGAATAGCGTACTTATCCTCCTGTAAGCTCTCTCCGAAGGCAAAACTAACCTTTTTATTAAAAATGGGGCCTTCTGCTGCAAATGTATGGTATTCTCCATTTTCGCCGCAGGGGTCAACCCCTTGGGCAGCTAGGCGCTCTATTATCTCCATAGTAAGAGGACTGCCGAGATACTCTGCGCTCATTCTGTCAGTGTCAATAACAGTAAAATAAGCCTTAAATCCGCTTTGGACAAATTCTCTAACTATGCTCTGTCTCTCCTCGCCCCATAGCGGAAAATATGCTTCCAAGCCAACATTAGCGCACCTTTCATTACACCAAGTGCGATGCTCCTCCAAGTCAATGTCCCCATAAACACATGTCTGTGCCCCAAGAGCCTTTGCCCTCATAAGCCCCTTTTCAAAATTTTCCGCATATTCTTTCCCCGAGGTTTTAATTAGCCAAATGGGGATACCTAAGCTTTCGGATACGCTTTCCAATACCTCCTCTGGTATACCATGAAACCAAGAGCGCTGTCTGTCGGTATTATACGTAATAATCAAGGCAACGGGCTTCATGCCCTGCTTAATGGCTCTGTATAGCGCCAAAATACTATCCTTCCCACCACTATAGGAGGCTACAAAGAGTTTTCCATTGTTCAATACGGTCACCTTCCTTAAATTGGATTTTCTCTAATTAGCACCTGGATAAAGGGCTTCCTTCATTTGCTGTAATGCTTTAATAATATTGTGATTAGGGAGTGAGCTTGCGTTTTTATCTATATAATAAACCTGGTTTTCCTTTACTGCTGTGATTGAGCTCCAGCCGTTTCTATTTTTTATTTCGCCTACTGGGTCGTCGATGTAGTTTACATTGGTAAGTATTACGTCTGGGTTTTCTTTTATAACTGCTTCTTCAGAAGCAGATATCCAGCTATCCTTATCGGCAAAAATATTTTCTGCCCCAAGCATCTCAATTAATTCGTTCATAAACACGCCTGTCCCAAAGCTATAAATTGCCGGAGCAGCAGAAATTTCAAAGTACACCCTTTTCTTTACTGTCCCTTGTTTGTTCAAAGCACTGGCTTTTTCTAGCTCGTCATCAAATTTCGTAAGCAATTTAGCCGCCTTATCTTGGGTATTGGTCACCTCACCCAAAAATTTAATGTCCTCCTTAATTAAGTTAACACTTTCCGAAACAGGTATGTAAATTATGCAAGCTCCCCCTTCTCGTAAAAGCTTAAAGGGGTCATTGCCGTTTACCATTACCATTTCCGTAGCAAGGACTAAATCTGGTTTTATGCTTATAAGCTTTTCCAAGTCTATAGCCATCATGTCAAAAATAGGTAGCCCAGCCTTTAGCCCTTCAAACTTATCAGAAAAGCTGTCTATACCAATAATTTTTTCGGACATACCTAGGGCAATAAGTGTTTCTGTTATGGCAGGGCCAATGGAGACTATTGTATTAATTTCCTTGGATAAAGCAATTTTGTTTCCCTTTCGGTCGGTTATTTCTTGTTTTTGGCTTTCCTCCGGCTGGGGCGATGTGGTAAGCGAAGGGGTTGCCGATGGATTTACTCCGCAGCCGGTCAATAATACCGCCGCATTTAGGAGCAATGCCATAAAAATGCTGATTATTCCGTTATAACGCTTCATTTCAAAACCTCCTAAATAAAATAAAAAAGCCTCGGCACAGAAACCGAGGCTAATAATCTACCATTAATACAAGCACAAACCGCTTATAATGACAAACCATGGCTCCATATCCTGTGAAGCAACAGCAACCATATTATATCTACAGATAAATATGTTGCTATAATGGTATCATGCGGCAGGTATTCCGACTAAGATATTTGAGAAGCCATTAAAACAACAGCTTTCTCGCACCATTTCCGCCTTCCCGGGATAAACCCAGTGGCTGCACAATCGCATGGAAACAGCTACATCATCACGGCAGCAGGACTGTTTGGGATTTTCGCCCAATTCCCTTTTAACACTTAAACGTGTACCAGCAATCAATTTTTTATTAGGCTAAGGGGTGCGGTGGAGCGCAACTCCTCCAAAAATTTATACCCCAAGTAAATACTTTAATGCATTATTCTTATTGTTAATTTAAGGTATACAATATAGGCCAAGGTTTGTCAAGCTTTTTATTAAAAAGAAAAATTTAGAAATTATTTGACAAGCATTACTTTATATAGTATAATACTTTTTGAGTGAGGAGAAATACTCAAGTGGCTCAAGAGGTGCCCCTGCTAAGGGCATAGGTCGGGTAACCGGCGCGAGGGTTCAAATCCCTCTTTCTCCGTTTTTAAGAAAGGCTCACTGTCG
>CAYWBF010000375.1:0-2986 GCA_964456085.1 uncultured Eubacteriales bacterium | reverse complement strand
CACGCTATTCATAAAATACTTACCAATTTTACCTATATTCCATGCAGTTACATAATTGCCTGGCTTAAAGGTTGTAATGCCAAAGGGGTTTGTAATAACGTCCAAATTGGACTTAAACGATGTTACTATTATAAAAACAAGGGGGAACAGAACGATAACCGCCATTAAAATAAGAACAAGCTGCTTTAATATATTTGCAGCAGAAAGCTTATTATTATCCATACCCTTTTCCTCCTATTCTGCGTTGTTGCGCTGGATTAAATATCGACTAAACAGCATAAGCGCCAATATTATTACAAAAAGAATAGCTGACATAGTAAGACCTATGGCAAATTTGTAATCCCCAAAGGCTGTGGAGTAAATGAGCATAGATACAACCCTTGTAGCAGTACCCGGCCCGCCACCTGTCATAAGATAAAACAGAGCAAAGGACTTCATGCCGCCTGTGATAGACAAAATTACATTTATCTCTGTAGTGTTCAACGTCAATGGCACAAAAAAATGTACCAGCTTATCCCATTTGTTTGCGCCGTCTATTTCTGCCGATTCAAAAATATCCTTAGAGATATTGTTCATGGCTATGTAGTACAAAACCATAGTAAATCCCACATACTGCCAAGTATTAACAGTAATAATAGCTCCTAATGCGGTTGAAGTCTCCCCCAGCCAAGCCCGGGTTAGGCTGCCAAGACCAACAGCCCGAAGTGATTGATTCAAAAGCCCAAATTCCGGAGTAAAAATAAATGTCCACATTACGGCAACAACAGATGCCGGGATGATAACGGGAAGATATAGAGCCACCTTGTAGAAGCTTTGCCACCTGCTGGTCATATAGTATAAAAAAAAGGCCAATAAAAAGCCCATAATAGTCTGTATAAAGGTAGAAACAAAGGCAAATTGCAAATTTATACCAATCGCCTTCCAAAACTCAGGTGTTTGAGTAAAAATTCGAGAATAGTTACTGATTCCTACAAAGTCATAGCTTGGGCTAAAGCCATTCCAATTGGTAAAGCTCATCAAAACGCTTTTGAACATGGGATATATCATAAACGAAATCATAAAAACCAAGGATGGCAAGAGAAATAAGTACCCGATTAATTTATTTCTGTATTCATATTTTTTTACGTTCATAGCTACTCCCTCATATCAGATTTATTTTTCCAAAAAAGTGTTTCTATATAAAACAATAAGCAAAGCGAAACCTGCCTAGCTTCCACTTTGCTGATACTTAAAACTATTTAAGTTGAGTTTGACGAAATTGCTATTTTCAACTTCGTCAAACTCACGTTTTCATATTATTATTTCT
Organism: uncultured Eubacteriales bacterium; assembly: GCA_964456085.1. Taxonomy (GTDB): domain Bacteria; phylum Bacillota; class Clostridia; order Lachnospirales; family CAYWBF01; genus CAYWBF01. The sequence continues at coordinate 1,680 of CAYWBF010000375.1, read as the reverse complement.
TTCCGTTTTCGGCTATTAATTTTTCATATAACCCTGATACTTTTTTTGCTAAGTCATCAGATGTCATGCTTGGAGTAGACATGTATTCCGCAACAGATTGGCTTATGTCTGTGTTAATCAAGCCTGATTGATAAGCAAATCTTATTCTGTATGCTTCGCTGCCAGCAATTATTTCAGCAAGTAGCTTTTGGTCTGGGTCATCATAGGATACCTCTTTGTTACACATTACAGAAAGTGTTTTGTCGGCAAAAGCCTTTTGTGCTTCCTTGGAAGTGATAGCCTTTAGAAGTCCAACGCTTTCATCTGGATATTTAGTTGCTTTGTTAACAAAGAAACCGTCTACGCCAAGGTTGTATAAAAGTGGAGGAGTATCATTAGGAGGGAATCCAATATATCCAAGCTCAATGCCTGCTTCCTTTGCACTTGTTCTTATTGGGCTAAGCTCGTTATTGTTCATAAATATGAATAAGCCTTTTTTTGTAAAGAACTGTGCTTGGGCTTCCTCACGCTTAATAGCAAGAGAATCCTTGCCGATAAAGCCCTTGTTCATCCAATCTCTTGTTCTGTCTGCTGAAATCTTAAACTCGTTGCCCACGTCTGAAACATACCCTGTTAAATATTCCTTAGTTTTAATCTTGCCGGATTTATAAAGCTCGGAGTCAACAAAGGTACGAAGAAGGGCAGATACCTGAAAGCCATCTGGGTTACCGGGAGTAAGTAATGGAACAATACCCTTTTCAACTACCTTTGCATTTAAAGCTTCAAACTCTGCAAAGGTCTTTGGAGCAGTCCATCCGTTTTCATCCATAATAGTCTTATTGTAAGCCAATAAGGTTGAAGTGGCTCTAAATGGAACTGCAAGAATTTTGTCATTAACAACGCCCATGTCTAAAGCTGACGCAACAAAGCTATTTTTCCAAGCGGAGTTATCTGCTGTCATATATGGAGTTAAATCCAAGGCTACTCCCATTTCCTCATAGCCTGCCATTCTTTCCGGCCAAATCATAGGAACGTCTGGAGCGTTTTGTGCGGCAAAAGCTGTCTGTAGAGTTTTTACAAGCTCATTCCAAGGAACAATGGTTGTTGTTACCTTAACGTTTGGGTTTTGATCAGTATAGGTCTTTACAGCCTGTGCCATAGATTCTTCATGTTCTGGCCAAATATGCAGAAAGCTTATTTCTACATTTTCTTTTGCAGGAGCCTCTGCCGGTTTTGCAGATGCTCCTGCAGGAGCAGCTTGTCCTGCAGAGGGTGCAGGTGCAGGAGCAGCCGATGGCGCAGGCGCAGCGGCTTGTGAGCATCCAAATAAAATGGCGCCGGTTAATAATACAGCAGTTAGCTTAATTAACTTGTTCATTGTGGTAACATCTCCTTTTTATTTTTATTATTTAATAATGCTTGCTTGGCATTATTTATTACCGCATCAATAATCAGTACAAGCAATATGCTGCCCGAAAGGACAAGGACATACATGAGTGCAAATCCCATTAGTGGATTTATTGCTGCTAAAGCTTGCGCTAAAAACCTTTTTAGCAAGGTAAAGACAAAAAAGTTAGCCAAATAAACCTCAAAAGAAATTTTTACAAGAAAATCAAAAAATCTTGATGGAGCGGATTTTTGTAGAGCAGTTTTACTGCACAGCAGAAAAATTAGGCTTATAGCAACTAAATTATATAAATA
>CAYWBF010000374.1:0-2997 GCA_964456085.1 uncultured Eubacteriales bacterium | reverse complement strand
GGTTTTCGATAGCAGTAACAATAATGTAACCGACAGCGTAGCCTTAAGCAGTGAGTCTGCTACAGTGTTTGTACCTATTAATAAGTATTCTAAGATTCCTATTTCTTCACCGACCATAATTGGTAATATCCCTCAGGGCTTTACTGTAACAGACGTTATATGGGAGCCAAAGATAATTGAGGTGGTGGGCAGCGCAGAAAATATTACAGCTCTTAAGCAAATCGACTTGGAACCTATGAATATTGAAAATGCTACCAAGGACGTTACTAAGAAATTTGATGTGCACGGCTATCTCACCGGTACGGGACTTAGCATTAGAAATGGCACTAACTTTGAAGTATCAGTAACCGTTAAAATAGAATCAGAGGTAGTAAGTGAGCTTAAGATTCCAACCAGCCAGCTCTCTGTGATTGGGGTAGGGAAGCGGCTTGAAATTATACCCGAGTCTGTGAAAATTGTAATCCAAGGGCCAAAAAGTAAGGTTGACCAAATAGAAGTGGAAGCACTTAAGGGCATGATTGATGTAACAGGACTGGAAACTGGACTTCATTCCGTTGATGTAATATTTGAGGCTATTGAAGGGGTAAATATTGTTGTACCGCCCGAGCCTATTTATGTAAATATTACGGAGCTAGGCGCTGGAGTGACTGAACAGGAGCAATAATAAGTGATTTTCAAGGGGAAGCCAAAAGCTTCCCCTTGGGTTAATTTTACCAAAGTCGGCAGCTTTGCCTACTCGGAGTTGAAAAAATGAAGAAACTTATACTTTTCATAGCCTTGGGCTTTTTATTTTTTTTGGCTTTTTTAGAAATAGGCAAGCTTAACGCCATGTTTGCCCCACCAAAGCCTAGCGGGGTAGCTTACGAAAAGCCACGGCCAAGCAAGCTGCAGGAAGGTGCGGTGGCTGAAGAAAACGCATATCTTCTATATATAGACGGGGAGCTGATAAACAGCTTCGACACCTTTGAGGAAGCTCTAAAAGAAGGTGAGAATCATAGCAAGGCAATTATAAAGCATAAGGATAAAGCCTCAGTAGTATGGGATAACTTCCCGCCCTATGATGTTTTTTATACCACTAACGACTTTTTGGAATTTGAAACCTTCGCCGAGGCGATTGAGTTTGCTAAAAAGCATTCTCGAGCCTTCATATACTATAGGAAGGACAACAGCCTGATTTGGACAAACGTTGACGAAATAAAAAAGTCCGGCAAAATAAATAATGTAAACTTGATTTTACAGAAGCCCGAGCTTCCAAGGGGCTGCGAGGTGACAAGTCTTGCCATGCTCATGAATTTTAAGGGTATTAGCGTAAGCAAAATGACATTGGCAAAGGAAATTGACAAGGACGAAACAAAATTTGAAAGAAAAAATGGCAAAATATATTATGGCAATCCAAATACGGGCTTTGTTGGAGATATGGAAAGGCTAGAAAATTATGGCTACGGGGTGTATCACAAACCTATTCATAGGCTGTTAACTACTTATCTGCCTTACTCTTCATTAGATTTAACAGGGACAAGCTTTGAGGATTTGCTTTTTTTTGTTAATAAGGGCACGCCCCTTTGGGTTATTATTAATACCCAGTATAAGCCATTGCCACTTTCTAGCTTTGAAACCTGGCACACCCCAGCAGGTGAGGTGAAAATAACCTACAGTGAACATTCTGTTTTGGTAACAGGCTATGACGAGAGTTATATTTATTTTAATGATCCATTAGGGGAGAAGGATAAAGCGCCCAGGGCAGAGTTTATTGCTGCATGGGAGCAGATGGGCAGTCAAGCGGTAACAATATCATACTAAGCCTAATGATTTTTATACATCTATAGGATTATAAATAAGGAGGATAAAAATGATTTCAAAGGAAATGCAAGCCTTGGTAAAGGGCAGCTCTATGATTAGGGCAATGTTTGAGGAAGGACAAAAAATGGCTGAAAGGTTTGGCGCAGAAAATGTGTATGATTTCAGCCTAGGCAACCCAATTGTTCCCCCTCCTGCCAGTATAAACAGTACAATTCAAAGGCTACTTGAGGAAAACAAGCCTATGGCTATTCATGGTTACATGAACAACGCAGGATATGAGTGGGTTAGGGAAAAAATTGCGGCGTCAATTAACAGAGAGTTTGGCACAGCCTTTGATAAATCCGGAATTATTATGACAGTGGGCGCTGCCGGGGCTTTAAATATAACTTTCAAAACTATTCTTGACCCAGATGATGAGGTAATCGTCTTTGCACCTTTCTTTTCCGAATATACAAGATATGTTGAAAATTACAGAGGAAAGCTGGTAGTTATTCCACCGGAGAGGACAGCCTTCCAACTAGAGCTAAATCAGCTTGAAGCAAAAATCAGCAGTAAAACCAAAGCGATTATTATAAACTCACCTAATAACCCATCTGGCACAGTATATTCCGAGGATACCTTAAAGCAGCTTGCCGACGTTTTAAACAGAAAGCAAGAGGAGTTTAATACCACTATTTATCTTGTATCTGATGAGCCATACAGAAAAATCATTTACGGTAACGCCTATTTACCGTATGTATCAAAATTCTACAAGAATACCCTTGTGGCATACTCCTTTAGCAAGTCTCTATCCCTACCCGGTCAGCGTATAGGCTTTTTGGCAGTACCAAGGGAAGTTAACGGCTTTGAGGAATTAATATCCGGGCTTGCCGTTGCAAACAGGGTGCTTGGTTACGTTAATGCTCCTGCCCTTTTCCAAGCAGTTGCGGCAGAATGTATTGACGAGAAGGTTGACACCTCCTTATATGAGGAAAACAGAGAGGTACTCTATAAAGCCTTAACCGAGCTTGGCTTTGAAATGCCAAAACCCGAGGGTGCATTTTACTTATTTCCAAAGGCTCTCATTGAAGATGACATAAAATTCTGTGGAGAGGCGAAAAACTTTAACATATTATTAGTGCCGGGCACAGGCTTTGGCTGTCCGGGGCATTTTAGACTGGCATACTGTGTAAGCAGAGATACGGTAAAAAATTCGCT
>CAYWBF010000373.1:0-2998 GCA_964456085.1 uncultured Eubacteriales bacterium | reverse complement strand
GGGACAGTTGCTTGCGTAAGTTGAGGACGAGGGACATGATGACGTTACCTTGCGGTGCGAATAAAGTCGAGCACCGCCTGTCGCACCTGCGGCCACGCGCCGTTGTGGGGCTCCGTCAGGTCGTGCTCGCTTAACAAGGTCAACCTTTTCTCGCATATCCAGTGCTGCGTTATCAATGTTTACGTTGTTTTCAAATTCAAGGACTATTAAAGAGGAACCTACAGAGGATGTTGAGGAAATATTTTTTATTCCCGAAACTGTTCCTAGTGCCCCTTCTAGCGGAATTGTTACAAGCTTTTCAATTTCAGCAGGGCCAGCCCCGGAATATGATGTGGATACAATAGCCACAGGAATATTCATGTTAGGCATAAGGTCAAGCTTTAGATTGAATATGGAAAGCACACCGAAAGCAACAATGATAAGAATAAGCATTGTTGTTGTTACAGGGCGCTTAACGGCAATTTTAGAAAGATCCAAGCTATTTACCCCCTTGCGAAATAACGTTCAGCTTATCACCGTCCGACAAATAGCTTTGTCCCCTAGTTACAACTGACGTACCGGGAGTTATACCTGTTGTGAGCTCGATTTGCTCACCGTTGTCAATACCTGTTTCAACTACAACCTTTTTTGCTACGCCGTTGTCGTTTATATAAACAAACTTCTCGGTTTCGTCCTCTAACACAGTGTTTCTTGGAACTACAACTGTGCCGTCTTTAAAATCCTTAACAAAACGGACATCGCAAAACATACCAGGCTTAATAAGTCCGCTACTGTTTTCTATTTCAAGCTTAACAGGAAATGTACTGGTTTGGTCTGCTGCCGGGCTTATTGTCACTATTTTTCCTAAAAACGGAGTGTCGGCAATGGATTTAATATAAATCTCTATTTGGTCGCCTACATTAATATTGTTAATAAGCGCCTCTGAAACCTTTACCTCAACATTTACCTTCTCAACCTCTACAATAGTAAAGGCAGGAAGCTGAGATGAGGTGAATTCCCCAGCCTTTGCATTTTTAACACTAACAACGCCGTCCATAGGCGCTTTAATTTCCAGCTCGCTTAAATTTGCACGGGCAATTTCTATTTGAGTCTGGATACTGCCCTTTGAGGCCTCGGCTTGAGAAACAGCCATACCAGCAGAGCGTTTTTGATCCTCAATGGTTTTTCCTGTAAGTAGGCTTAGATTTTCGTTAGCCGTTTTGTTGGCGTATATAGCCTGCTCTCTTGCAAGAATAGCGTTTTCTAAGGCGTTCTCTGCTTGCTCCACAGAAGCTTGTGATGCTTTTAAATCCAACTCTGCACGTTCGTAGTCGCTTTTAGAAATTACGCCTTCCTTATATAAGGTTTTGGTTTTTGTAAAATTTGTGTCTTTGTTTTCTAGGGCGTTCTTAGCGTTGGTTAATGCTATTTCCGCATTTTTTACCGCTATTTCAGTAGTCTCCATTTGCTTAAGGCTGTTTTCAATAGCTGTTTGGCTTTGGATTACAGTGGACTCATATTGTCCTCCTGTAATATTTGCCAGAGAGTTTTCAGCAGTTCTTACCGCTTGGCTAGAAACGTTAAGCTGACTTTCAAGCTGTCTTATTTGGTCTCTCAAATCCTTTTCGTCAAGCTTAAATAAAATATCGCCGGCTTTAACCTTCTGACCTACGTCAAAATAAACCTCGGCTACCTTTCCGGGTGATTTGCTTGATACGCTAACGGTTTGTGAAGGGCTTACCTTTCCGGCATATACTAGTTCTTTCTTTATAGATGTTAACTCTATATTTGAAACCTCAACCGGCGTAATTCTCTCTTGTACAGGTGCAGGTGCCTGCTTAGCACATCCAGTAGCCATCAAAAGTAAAACAAGTGCTGCAATTTTTATGGGCTTCATAAAATCCTCCTAATACTGATTCTTTACAAAAAAAGTAACTTGTACGATACGAGTGCACCCGTATAATTACTTACTTAAATACAAGTTTTTCTATTTGTGGCAGAATTAGTATAATATATCCTTAACGGATTAAAGCTTATTATAGTATCTATACCTATACACGTCAATGAATAATTCATTAAAACATTCAAACATAGATTAAAATAAAATTAAAAAAGCAGTGCCACAAGAGCACTGCTCAGGCTGTCGACAACCTTATTCGACAGCCAATTTTTTTGGTGTAATAAGTAGCTGTTGTATTGAACCTTTCCTATCAGATACCACTTCCTTACCTTTCTATGTTTTTTTCCTTCCTTGTTTTAGTTGGATTATGTATATCCGTGTTAGCTTTTAAATTATCCAGTATTGACGGCTTAGTTTTTGCACTTGCTACTTCTGGAATAAAGCTTGGTTCTTGGTTGTCAACAGTATCATCTATACTTAATTCTGCTTCAAGAAAATTAAGCATATCTGACTTTTCAATTAACTGCTTCTCCATTGAAAAAGGCTTTAATAACTCTTTTTTAGTATTTTCGACCTGTTGAATTAAATTGGCAAGATGTGCCTGCACAGAAGCTAGACGATTTATGATGATTTATATGTGTGGTTTATTAGACGCTTACCTTAATTTTATTGACAAATTAGTTTATTACCTCCTTTTTTACATAAAAAAACCAGTATTATGGGTTAATTTAAAATACTGGTTTTTTTGATTATTTATTAACTTAATGCGAGTTCAACGAAATTGCAAAAACCGCAATTTCGTCGAACAAAACGTGAAAATTGCTTCGCAATTTAAGCCTCTAAAGTCGCTTATTCGACTTCGTCGAACTCACGTTAACTTAAGATTCTGAATAGAATTATAATTGGCAAATTTCAGATCTTCTGAAAGTACCCCTATAAGACAGAATCAAATCCTTGTACTAAAGCTCATAGGCTCTGTCATTTTAACTACCTGCTTATCATCTTGCTCATGCAGAATAATATATGTATTGCTATATTGTGCAACTATAACGTATTGCATAGTGTAAACATAGCACTAAACTGCTACGCAGTGGAAATAACAGAAGCAACTGCAAAATA
>CAYWBF010000372.1:0-3002 GCA_964456085.1 uncultured Eubacteriales bacterium | reverse complement strand
GAGGAATAGATATAGCATTATTTTCTGCCGGCGGTGACACCAGCCTAAAGTTTGCTCCTATTGCGGCAGCAGCAGGTTGTGTTGTTATTGACAATTCCTCCGCTTGGAGAATGGACGAGAAGGTTCCTCTTGTGGTGCCTGAGGTGAATCCTGAGGATATTTTTAAGAATCAAGGGATTATAGCAAACCCAAATTGCTCTACTATTCAAGCAGTCGTTGCTCTAAAGCCACTTCATGACAAGTACAAAATCAAGCGTATTGTGTACTCTACCTACCAAGCAGTATCCGGCGCAGGGGTGCTTGGTGCAAGTGACCTTAGGGACGGTATTGCGCTCCAAGCAGAAAGCTGCAAAGGTGACCTTGATGTGGGAGCCATTGAAGGAGCTGTGGCAGCACAGCAGCTTAAAAAATTCGGCTACCCAATTGCAGGTAACTGTATTCCCCAAATCGATTCCTTCTTGGAAAACGGTTATACTAAAGAAGAAATGAAAATGGTAAACGAAACCCATAAGATTTTACACGCACCCGAAATTAAGGTGACAGCTACAACAGTAAGGGTGCCTGTGTTTAACGGCCACAGCGAATCCATTAACGTAGAGTTTGAAAACAGCTTCGACCTTAAGGAGCTTGTGGAGCTATTGAAAAACTCCGAGGGGATTATTGTACAGGACGACCCAGCCAACGGTGTTTACCCTATGCCTTTACAGTCCTCCGGCCATAACGAGGTGTTCGTAGGAAGAATACGCCGTGATTTCAGCGTGGAAAACGGTGTTAACCTATGGGTTGTATCAGATAATATACGTAAGGGAGCGGCAACAAACGCCGTTCAAATAGCAGAGAGGCTAATACAAGGCGAGTAGAATTAGGAGGGGACATATATGAGTATTTTTGAAGGCTCCGGCGTTGCTTTAGTAACGCCATTTAAAAGCGACGGCAGCGTTGATTTTGAAAAATACGGCGAGCTACTGGAATTTCATTTGGCAAACGGTACGGACGCAATAATTTCCTGCGGCACCACAGGTGAGGCTTCCACATTAACAGATGAGGAGCAGATTTCCGTAATTAAGTACGCTGTAGAAAAGGTTAACAAGCGTGTTCCTGTAATAGCAGGTACAGGCAGCAACTACACAAGCCACGGTATAGAGCTTTCTGTAGAAGCAGAAAAGGTTGGGGCAGATGCCTTATTGGTAGTTACCCCTTATTACAACAAAACCACCCAAAAGGGCTTAATAGAAAACTATGAAAAAATTGCTGATGCGGTAAATTTACCCATCGTGCTTTACAACGTTCCAAGCCGTACGGGCATGAACATTACACCAAAGACTGCCTACGCCCTTTCCAAAATTAAAAATGTTGTGGCGATTAAGGAAGCTTCCAGCAATATTGTCCAAATAGCGGAGATGGCAGAGCTTTGCGGAGACAGCCTTGATATTTATTCGGGCAATGACGACCATGTTGTACCTATTCTTTCCCTAGGGGGAAAAGGCGTAATTACAACTGTTGGAAATATTATCCCACAGATAATGCACGACATGGTTGCCCTTTATAAGAAAGGCAGCCTAAAGGAGAGCCTTGACCTACAGCTTAAAATTTTAGGTCTGGTTAGAGCGGTTTTCTGTGAGGTTAATCCTATCCCCATTAAGCAGGCACTTAACATTATGGGCAAAAACGTAGGCGGCTACAGAGCGCCCCTTACAACAATGGAAGAAAAGAATATTGAGTATCTAAAGCAGGAAATGAAAGCCTTCGGACTGCCTGTTTGTTAATAGCACATTAATTTTCTGATTAACAATGGGGTGAGGGAGGAAATCACTCCTTCACTCCTTTGGTTTTTGACAAGTTTCTTTTGAGATTTCAAGTTTAACCAAGACGTTAATTAGAATCATCTACAAAGGAAGTGATAAGCATTGACAAAAATAATTCTTAACGGCTATTTTGGAAAAATGGGTCAGGTTATTTGTCGGTTGGCTGAAAAACACCCGGACTTTGAAATTGTAGCCGGGATTGACGTTTCAAACAGTCAAGCAGCGGTGCCCTTCCCTGTGTATGCCTCAATATCCGAATGTAATACCTCTGCTCACGTGGTTGTTGATTTCTCCGTATCCTCGGCAGTTTCAGAATGTGTGGACTACTGCGTATCGAGAAAGCTGCCTTGTGTAGTATGTACTACAGGGCTGTCCGAGAAGATGGAAGAAAAAATTCAAAAGGCTTCGGAGCATATTGCTGTGCTTAGGTCAGCAAATATGTCAATGGGAGTTAACTTGATTGCTAATATAGCAAAGCAGGTTTCCAGACTGCTTTATGACTCCGGCTTTGATATTGAGATTTTGGAGAAGCACCACAATCAAAAGGTAGACGCTCCAAGCGGCACGGCGCTTTTACTTGGCAATGCTGTTAAAGCCTCATTAAATGAGGATATTTCATATAGCTACGACAGAACTGTTAGACAAGAAAAACGTCCGAAGGCTGAAATAGGCTTTTCGGTTGTAAGAGGGGGTACGATAGTAGGGGAGCATTCTATTATATATGCAGGGAACCATGAGGTAATTGAATTTAGCCATTCTGCACAGTCCAAGGAGGTATTCGCCGTAGGCGCTCTTAAGGCAGCAGAATTTTTAAAGGATAAAACACCAGGCTTTTATACCATGGATTCTTTGTTTATCAAGGGAGATACAAAATGAAAAAATTTTTGAGCACTAACTTAATTTTACTCATTGCAATAGTTTTTGTTTTGGGAGCGGCCACCGGCTGTACAACAAAAAAGGAACCTATCCAGGACGATACTCCACCGCCGCAGATTACATTAATACCCGTAGGTCCAGCACCTTCCTTCCCACCGCAAACTCCGGGAGCAAGCCAAGCACCTTCAGAGGCACCCACTGACCAGCCCACCGAGGAGCCGGATGACGAAACTCCAGAATATCCAGAAACTCATTTTGTTCTTACAGAGCAGGAAAAGGAGCTTCTTGAAAAATTCAGAAAGTCAAAGGATTTGTCTGTTT
>CAYWBF010000371.1:0-3007 GCA_964456085.1 uncultured Eubacteriales bacterium | reverse complement strand
AAATGTCATGCCTATTTTTGAAATTTCTAAATCTGTGCCTACAACAGCTCCGGACCATCCTCCTAAATAACTTGATAACAGCATAAAATCTTTGGTATATACGTGATTTTCTAATGTATCCAAGTAAGCCTCAATTTTTTGGCCAGCAACATAAACCTCAGATTTAATTCTATCTGTTTTCAATTCTACAATAAAAATATTACTGACTATCATTGTATTATAAACATAGTATCCACAAGCATCTTCTGTAGCTTCTAATAAATCATGTATTGGTACATAACCATCTTTAAGTGAGAGTACCTTTTGTTTACTTATATTCGGGTCCTTAATTTCCAACGAAGCGCCTTTTACCTTACTGGTACATGAACCAATAGATTTTAATAACTCTTCAAATTGATTTGTATATACCCTGTTTTCGTTTGTATCCAAGTAGCCAACAAATTTTATACCTGTTTGATATCCTTTAACCCATATTTCAGCATTATTAGGCTGACTGTGAGGATGCAGATGTGGTCCCTCTCCATGATGATAGTGATAAAACCCTAAACCGCTTCGTTTAAGTATGTCACTGTGGCCACCGTTAACGTCAGTTCTTCCAGAATGAAAACAAATCCGATTCAACAAATTAAGCTTCCCAGCTAAAGTCATATACATTCCTCCTGCAAATACAAAATCTTATTTATAGTCAAACAACTTTAAAAGAAACATATAAGACCTGGTGGCTTTACACTGTGCCACACAAGTGCTTTTAAATCTTGGCTTACTTGCTAAATCCCTGTTATTTTTTAAATTGCTTCTTTTCAAGCAGTACAACTATATCGGTGTATTTGACTTATTTTAATCCTTGGGGGTAGGCATAATATACATGAACCGTTCAATAACTTTTATTAAGAATACTTTCCTTACTGTGCAAAATAATAAGGCAGAAATCAATTGCGTTCCCATGCAATGATATCTAGCCTTATTTTTATATAAAAACACTGATTTTTCCTCTTGCACAACTATCTGTAGCTACTAATTTTATACAGAACTTTCATATACACCTGCTATGGTTATATTTTATATGGAAAGCTGATTGGCTTTTACTATATTATCATCCTTCTTTTTTTTGTTAGATTATATACGGTATTTATTTTTCATTTTTTACATTCGTAACCAAGTGCTTCAAAACCATGTTCTATCCTTATAGTAATATGGATAATATACCTCGCTTAGTGTAAATACTATTTGCTAAGATACAGATGTTCAAATCGAACGCACCTCTAGGTTTCAATAAATAACAGACAAAATAGTTGAGGTAATACTATTATGAATGATAGAATGAAAGTCACTATGATACCTCCAAAACCAAAAAAAATACTACGGGTTGGAGTATACTGCAGGGTAAGCACTAAAAAGGAATCTCAGCAAAATAGTTTAGAAAACCAAATTAGCTATTATAAAAATACTATTTCAAAAGTATCAGCTTGGTGTTTAGTAGATATTTATGCTGATAAGGCTTCTGGAAGAAGCAGCAATCGCCCAGAGTTTAAAAGGTTACTTAATGACTGCGAAGAAAGGAAGATTGATTTAATTATGACAAAATCAATAAGTAGGTTTGGTAGAAATACTGTTGACACTCTAAAAGCTATCAAAAGATTAAAATTATTGGGAGTAGATATAATTTTTGAAGCTGAAGGGTTACGACTTAGTAATAGTGAAGATGAATTTTATATAACAGCACTTGAAGCATATGCACAGGAAGAAGCCAGGGCAAAGAGTGAGTCAATAAAATGGGGGTTGAAAAAATCACTTAAGGCAGGGAAATCTAAATTATATTCTCGCAAGTGCTTTGGATACAAACATAATGATAATGGAGAATTAGTTATTGATGAAGAACAAGCAAAAATTGTAAGAGTGATTTTTGACTACTACTTACAAGGTCACAGCATTGTTTCAATTACAAAAGAACTCAAGAATCAAGGCATTAAATCGCCAACTGGTAAAGATAGTTGGTCTAAGCGAGCTGTTGAAACCATTCTTACAAATGAAAAATACGTGGGACAAGTTTTAGTTGGTAAGACATATGGAGGTGAATTTCCTGATAACAAGCGTTACTCTAACAGAGGCGAACATAACCAGTATCTGGCGAGTAATACACACCAGCCAATTATTTCTACCGAAATATTTAATAAAGTGACTGTTGAGCGTCAAAGAAGAAGCAATTTAGAAGTAATTGATGGAAAAGCAGTTCGGAAATCAACACACTATAGTGGAAAGAAAAAAGAGAAATAGGATATGCAAGTTGATTTTGACTACTCATCTATCAAGCCGTTTTTGATATAAAAATTTAATAACGCTTCTGGATGATATTGTCTTTTTGCAATCTATTGTTATGGCAAATTATTTTTGAAATTATAATCTTTAATGTAAAAAAGAAATTTAGTTTTTCAGTTGCTGCTTATAAAACCATGTAAATATGGAGGTTTTAAGTGTATCCATATTGACATGTTTGCTATAACAACCCATAGTATATAAATCCATAATTTTCCATAGGAAATGTTTCCTAATACAACATAACTGTGAGTTGACTATTTTTTATCAGTAAGCGTATACTCAAAGTACACAAAAAAATAAAGGCCGGCACTTTTAGCCAGCCTTTTTAAAAAATTATATATTGAAAAAACCTTGAAAATCAGCCTTTTACATATCTTCCCGAGACATCAATACCACCGTCTCAACATGCCAAGTCCGCGGAAACAAATCAACAACCCTAACTTTCAAACACTCATACCCACTTTCCAAAAAAAACTTCAAATCCTGAGCCAAGGTTTTAGGGTTACACGAAATATACAAAACAAATTTCGGCGCCTTTGCAGCAATTTTCGGTAAAGCCTTAGGATTTATACCTTCCCTGGGGGGATCAACAATTATTATTTCAGGAGAGGGTGTATCATTTGAACTAAGATAAGCCAACACATCTTCAGCCAAAAAACTGCAATTAGTAATACCATTTATTTTTGCATTC
>CAYWBF010000370.1:0-3013 GCA_964456085.1 uncultured Eubacteriales bacterium | reverse complement strand
AATATTTTTTAAAGCTTGGCTTCGCTCACCCTTGACTTTTAAAAATTTTTGCGCCTGATACTACAGGCAAAATGCGAAGGGGCGGACGGGAAGCTTACAAAAGCTGTAAATTCGTTCCGCCCCTTCTTCAGATATTGTGGCGCAAAAACCGCCTTTACTGCGTTGTGCTTAGCTTCTGGTTAAAAAATGCTCAGCTAACAAACAAAAAGCTTGCATAAAAACCAAAATCACTTGCCGCACGAATTAATTTTGCCTTTGCCTTTATGCTCCGCTAAGGCACAAAAAATGGGCGCAGATACCTATTTTTTATCAATTATACTTTATCAGCCATTCATCAAAAAATACAATCTAAAACTTTACACTATTTAACAGGAGACAATCATATGAATAGAACAAGCAATAGCCTTCAACAAATGCATGAATCTGAAGGAAAAGAAATAATTCAAAAGCTTAAAGAAAAAATAGATGAAACAAAATACAATATCGAGGTTTCCGACGAAATAATAAATGAAACGCCTTCTGATGCTCAAAGAGCACATCTTATAGAAAAAAATCTAAAACGACATCATGCCATAGCATCTTTAAATAGGGAGCTACTCGATATTGAACAAACAATAAACAAAAGAAGCCACGAGGTATAAATATGAATAAAACATGTGTTAACGTCTCCGGCATAGCCAATGCTCAAGTGAAAACCTCTCTTAAAAATTCCTTGGATAAAATAGAAGGGGTACAAGAGGTTGGAATTAATAAGGCAGAGGGGACAATTGAGGTTGAGTTTAATCAGCCTGCTACTGCTAATCAAATTAAGAGCTGCATTAACAAATGTGGCTGTGAGGTAAAATAAGATTAAGAATCCTAGGAGGAACCACAAATGAGTAAGCCAGACGATAGAAGCGACAACGCTGCAAAAATAAAGAAGCATATAGATGATACAAAGCATAATATGGAATTGGCAAACGATATGCTTGAAAGAACCTCTGACCCAAAAACAAGAGAAGCTCTAAAAGAGAAAAACGAGCGCAGAGCAAAAGCTATTCCTGAAATGGAGAAGGAAATGAAAGAGGAAGAAGCGTATAAGCAGTTGTAGAAATGATTTAAGCCTTGAATTTTCAAGGCTTTTTTTGTGGAAATGAAATTCAATTTAAACCAGCGTTACTAGAAATCCTTGAATTTATTTGACCTATGTGCAATAATCATCTTATTAATTGTACAAAACTTTTTGGAGGGTATATAGTATGACTTTCAAACATACTCAGTACGAACGGGTCAAATTGCTTTTAACAAACGATAGAATATTTTATGGTGACAAAGGCAATGGATACTATAAGAATAAACAGTATCCATTTATCCTTCACGATAAAATGAACAATTTATATACCCCATTGAGTAATGAGATAATTAAGTATTTCCAAAATAATAATATCTGCTGGTGGGGCGGCAGAAGTCCAACAAATCATCCTCTATCATCACAAATTTCGTGCCTCAATCATCTTTTTCCTATTCGTGATAATAAAGCAGCGGTGTTGGCAATTTTGGGACAGCTCGTAAACGATGTTGTTGATGTTCTTCCTATAACAACGGATACATACAATCCGGCATACATTCAGTTTGAATCTGTCAGCAAAAATGACCACCTCAATGAAAAAACCTTAACACGAGGCAGTAATTGTACGTCTATTGATGCTCTTATTTATGGTGTGCATAAAGATGGAAGAAAAATACTGTTTCCAATTGAATGGAAGTTTGTTGAAGAATATAAAAATGATAATAAGGCTAACGGCCCTAAGGGAGAAACACGCAAAGGACGCTATACAGACTTAATAAATAACTCTGCTCAATTGAATCCAGACGGGCATGATGTTTATTATTATGAGCCATTTTATCAGTTAATGCGTCAGACGCTCTGGGCGGAGCAAATGGTAGAACATAAACGCACCGAAACCATTAAAGCAGATGATTATATACATATTCATGTAATACCATCAGAAAATAATGAATTATTAAATAAGCACTACTTATGTAGCGGCAAGAAAATGGAGCAAACTTGGCGTTCATTAATAAGTGCTCAGAATAAGTATGTAATAATTAAGCCGCAAACATTGCTTGAACCTATTGACCGTACAAAATACAAGGATTTACTTGAATACTTAAAAATTAGATATTGGGAAATTGGTATTTCGTAATAAATTTTATTCAAAGGAGGTTATCCATGGGAGAACTGTCAAAACTACCCAACATAGCAGAAAAGCTAGAAAAACAGCTAACCGCTGTAGGCATTGAAACTGCTGAACAGTTAAAAGAGGTAAGCAGTAAGGAAGCCTGGCTACGAATAAAAGCCACAGACCCGTCAGCTTGCTATAACAGATTATGCGCCCTTGAAGGCGCTATACAAGGAATAAGATGGCACAACCTTAACGATTCTGTTAAGCAAGAGCTTAAGGATTTTTATAATAGCTCAAAGTAAAAATCCTCACACAAAAAAACCATGGTAGTAAGCGTTTCACGCTTAACACCATGGTTTTTTAATTTTAATCCACTAATATTCCACAACATTCTCCTGACAGCTGGGGCACAGAGCATACATAATAAACCTATACCCTGTAGGCTTAAACTCCGAACCGGGTGGCAGAAAATCTTTCATATCAACCTTAACCTCAAGGTCGTACAGCTTACCGCAGCCTTCGCAAATAATATGCTCATGGGAATCAGTTCTGTAGTCGAAACGGTCGCACTGATTAGGCACAGGAATTTTTTTTATTTTGCCTTCCTCGGCAAATCGGCTAAGGTTTCTATAGACAGTGCCAAGGCTAAGCCTTTCGTTTTCCTTTTTTAGCTGGGAGTATATTTCATCAGCAGTAGGGTGGGTTCTCAGCCCGAAAACTGCATCCAAAATTAGTTCCTTTTGTTTCGTATTTTTCATAATATTCACCCTTATAATAGTATCATAGTGATTGTTCAGAAATAAGTGTCTCTATACATTTTCAGAAACCCACTTGAAACGTGTGGGTTT
>CAYWBF010000369.1:0-3014 GCA_964456085.1 uncultured Eubacteriales bacterium | reverse complement strand
TTCTTTTATTTTACCATATTTTGTTACTGCTTTGTAGTAAAATTACTATATATCCTCATACGCCCTCACTTCAAATTCTTTTCTTATTACTCGCTCCACAAGCTCATACATTGCGTTTATAGCATTGAGTTGTGGCATAAGCGTTCTGTCTATGTATACCTCTATCGAACTTAGAAGTGCTGGAAAATTAGGGTGAGCAATAATTTCGCATAAAAGCCTGTTATTAAGCTTTTCGCTTTTCAAAACGTCAAGTGCCTCATCTGATAGTGATAAGCTTTTCGTATCTTCATTATTGTAATGTCTATTATCAGTCAATCCAAATAAATAATCAGTAGAAACATTATAGAATTTAGCAAGCCTGTACAGGTCTTGATAAGCAATGCCAGACCTATGCTCGTTTTCAATCCGTCCTAAGGTAGATACTGGTATACCTACCTCTTTTTCAAGCTCGGCTAATGTCAGCTTTCGTTCATCACGCAAATCACGAAGCTTTTCGTATAGTTTGACTTCAACGTCCATTTGTTACCTCCAAAGCTGTTCAAACTGTATGTATTTTATCATATTGGTACTTTTAATGTCAAAATAAATCGATTGTATTTCTCAAATATGGGAAAAACTTAAAATTTTATAAAATTTCTTATATTTGGGATATACGGCGCAACCGTACTTTATTTGTTAATATACGAATAGAAACAAAAGCAAAAATACAAAAAACTTACAAGAAAGGAATGTTGTATGAAATCAAAAGTATCCGAATCAAAAGTAAAGCTACTGTCAATCAGGCAAGCCGCACAGCTTGTTGAGGGTTTGACGGAGTACCGCTTGCGTAAATTATGCATATCGGGAGAGTTGCCCTGTTTTAAATCTGGAAATAAGCACCTTATTAATGAAGAAGTTTTACTTGAATTTTTAGCAAAGCCCCAAAATAAAACACAGAAGGAGGGTGAAAATGACAAAAATAGACCGCTCTGTAGTCCGTAATCAAGCATACCGCAAGAGCAGTATAAGTATACGGGAACGTCATAATGAACGAAAAAATATTAATTATGCTAATAGTGACATAGTTGCGGAAAGAAGTCAGCTAAATGTACATTTTAAGAGTTGCGCCGGTACATACGAAGAAACCTTTAACAAAATGCTAGAAGAAAGCGTAATAAGCACAAGAGGACTAAAAGATGATGCAAAGGTTTTTGAGGAGTTTATTTTTGATGTAAACTCAGCCTACTTTGAGCGAAACGGCGGTTATGAATATGCGAAGAAGTTTTTTGAAGAAGCATATCGTTTAGCAATAAAAGAAACTGGGGGAGAAAAGTACATATTATCAGCAGTCATGCACGCTGACGAGCGCAACAAAGCTTTGTCTGACGAATTAGGTTATGATGTTTTCCATTACCATTTGCATGTTGTATATGTTCCTGTTGTTCAAAAGGAGGTTAAATGGACAAAACGGTGTAAAGACCCAGCACTTGTTGGAACAACAAAAGAAATAATTACACAAGTAAGCCATAGCAAAAAATGGGCTTCGGAAAGAGCTGTTGATGAGAGCGGTAAGCCAATATTTAATGAAAAAGGAAAGGCAGCATTGATAAGCTCGTACTCATTGCTACAAGACCGATTTTTTGAGTATATGCAGTCAGCCGGCTTTACTGACTTTGAACGAGGGGTTAAAGGTAGCACAACACAACATTTATCAGACTTAGACTATAAAATTCAACAAGACCAAAAACGTATAAATGCTCTTGATATGATTCTTCAAGATAAGGATACGTCTATTCAGTATAAGGAAAGGCTTCTTCAAGAAAAATCAAATGAAGCGGATACACTCTCTAACAATATTATAATGAAGGAACAGAATATACAAAGCCTTGAAAAAAGTGTTGAAAGTAAGAAAAAGCAGCTTTCTGCCCTTGAACAGAGAATTACTGTTTCAAAAAAAGCTAGCCTTATGTTTCAAGAATTAGAGAGTATGGCGAAAAAAGCGCTATTTGGGAACAAGGTTGAGCTTACACTTTCAGACTGGGATATAGTTTGTCAACTTGCAAAAGAAGGTATTTCTTCAAGGATTAAATTATCTCCGCTAGAAGATAAGATAAAATCCTTAATGAAAGATGTAAAAATTTATAAAGAGCGTTGGGAGAAAATTCATGAGGAAACCAGTAACTATACTAAAGCCATGAATATTGCACCTTCAAAGATAAAAGCTTTTATAGATAACATTATTCAACATGGGGTGAAAGAGCAAGAATTAGGAAGAGAAAAATCTATAATAGCTGCTCTTCGTAGCGGAATTGATAGATAAAGCAACTTTATTTTGAAATAGTTAAATTTTTTAAATAATTTTATCCAAAGAAAGGAGTAGAGGCCTATAAAATCTATGATAGTTGGTTTTAATCACAAATTAAAAAGTGGTGAAAACACTAAATACAGCGATACGTGCGATAAATATGAACTTAAGATAGGCAGAACAACTTTTATTGTTTCATCTAAATATTTTCTTGAGGGAGATACAATCTTAGAAAAGGTAAAAAGCTTGGCAATAAGCAACATGGACTAATTTGTGATTAAATAATACTGGACTACGGTTATATTTGTAGTATAATTAAAAAGCAATCTTATATAGCCATAGTCCAAGGAAAGGAGAATTTATGAAGTGCTTTGGACAGCTTAATGGCTATGCGCCAAAGATGAAAACTTACTATGCTGCTTTATATTGCAGATTGTCAAAGGAAGATGGAGATGCAAGTGAGTCTGTGAGTATTGAAACTCAAAAGGCTATGCTTACTTTTTATGCAAGGGAAAACGGCATAAAAATTTATAAGACCTACATAGATGATGGTTGGAGTGGCGGAAATTTTGATAGACCAAACTTCCTTCAAATGACAAGAGATATTGAAGCAGGGAAGGTGAATTGTGTAATCGTAAAAGACCTTTCTCGTTTCGGTAGGGAGCATATAAATGCCGGGTATTACGTTGAAGAATATTTCCCAATGCATGAGGTTAGGTTTATATCCATA
>CAYWBF010000368.1:0-3020 GCA_964456085.1 uncultured Eubacteriales bacterium | reverse complement strand
CTCATTCTTTTATTTTACCATATTTTGTTACTGCTTTGTAGTAAAATTATTATAAATACCATGTTGTTTTTACAACATTTTCGAGAGATGCACCAGCAGCTATTAGGATGTTTTCCAAATTTTCTATTGTTTTTCTAACTTGCACTTCTATGTCTCCAGCGCCTACCATTTGCCAATTTTCATCTAAAGCTGTAATAGTTCCTGTGAATATAATAGAATTTACATTTGTTAGTTTTATTGCTTGACAGTAAGGCCCTTTTGGTGGTGTTGCTAGCGGTGAAAAAACTTCGTCTTTTTTCATATTTAAAAATCTCCTTTTCTTTTCACTTATAGTGAATTTTATATTAAAGAGTAACATTATTATCTTAAAAATGCTTTGAATCGTAGCATTTTTAAGATAATAATGTTTACAATTAAACGAAATTCACTATATTTGTATTTCTTGCTGTCTTAATTAAATTCATTTCAGGCGTATCGAATTCATCCTTAATAAAAAATTGCTGTACATATACTGGCTTTTCTTCACCTTTTCTATACCAAGAAACAAGCATCGGTATTTGTGCTTTATGGAATAAAACCAATTGCGGGCAACGTCTGTCACTTTCATCAGCTAAGGCTTTAATCTTTTCATAGCCTTCATCGGTGTCTAAAATTAAATCAAAATTAACCTGTTCAAAACGTGGCTGTTTGTCTAAATCAAAGCAAAACCCACGAATGTCTATCAACGAACGTGTTGCTGTTTCAAGTCCTTTATATTGAAAATTCTGGTCTAACGCTACGACAGCAATGGTAATAGATGTACATCCTGACAGCCCAGCTAATTGGTAATGAACAGGTGTCCATCCTCTGCTCTGGCCTTTTAAAACAGGGGGATTTCCTATATCAAAGCCGATTGGTTCGTCTGCCATAATAGAGCTTTGACCTTCATTAAAAATTTCAACTCTCATATGTTCATGTGACCGTGTTGTTACGTCTGTAATGCCAATATACTCTGGGTACTTCTTATCTCTTATCATTGATTTGCCCTCCCAAAATGTACAATAAATATTTGAAACGGTGATTTTTTCATAGTCACTACTTTGTTGATTCATACTTTAATTTTCAAACATAGGTGTAGACAAATACCTCTCCCCTGTATCAGGTAGTATAACTACAATCGTCTTACCTTTGTTTTCCGTTTGTCTGGCAATATCAGTTGCCGCCCAAAGAGCCGCACCAGAAGAAATTCCTACAAGCACACCCTCCGATTTTGCAAAGTATTTACCTGTTTCAAAGGCACTTTCGTTTGAAACAGTGATTATCTCATCATAGACCCCTGTGTCAAGAGTATCAGGTACAAATCCTGCGCCAATACCTTGGATTTTGTGCGGCCCGGGTGTACCCCTTGACAGTACAGGTGACGCTTCCGGCTCAACGGCAATCACCTTAATATTCGGATTTTGTTCTTTTAAATACTTGCCTGCTCCGCTTATAGTGCCACCTGTTCCCACTCCACATACCAAAATATCAACCTTTCCGTCAGTATCATTCCAAATCTCAGGTCCTGTTGTGTTGTAATGAACAAGTGGGTTTGCCTTGTTAGTAAACTGGCTCGGAATAAAGCTGTTCGGGGTAATCTTAGCAAGTTCTTCAGCTTTTGCGATAGCACCCTTCATACCCTTTGCGCCCTCTGTAAGCACAAGCTCTGCACCATAGGCTTTAAGCAGGTTACGGCGCTCAATGCTCATAGTTTCAGGCATTGTGAGAATGATTTTGTAGCCTTTGGCGGTTGCAATACTGGCAAGACCGATACCTGTGTTTCCGCTCGTTGGTTCAATAATAATGGTGTCTTTGTGAATTACTCCTTTTCTTTCTGCATCTTCAAGCATCTCTTTTGCAATTCTATCCTTAACACTCCCAGCCGGATTGAAATACTCGAGTTTTGCTAAAATGCTTGCAGACAAGCCTTTCTGTGTTGAGTAATTTTGCAGCTCAAGTAATGGTGTGTTGCCAATTAAGTCAGTAATACTCTTTGCGATTTTTGACATAATAAATATCCCCTTTCATAATATAATGGTTAATTTATTTCTCCGCCTTCGACTACGAGGTTATCAGGGTTTACAGCATCTCCATAAACAGCCGCAAGCGTTTCGTCGTAATCCTTATGGAAAAAGTTTTCCTTGGCAAGCTCTTTTATTTCGTTGTTAAGCCAATCCAAAAGTGACTTGTTGCCTTTTTGAACAGCAGGAGCAATTGTATCAAGACTTCCGAGAGTTTCTACACCTACCTTAAAGCCCTTATTTTCAATAGCCCAAGCTAAAACCTCGGTATTATCTGTTGATAATGCATCACCTCTGCCGTCTAATAGTGCGCTGAATGCCTCTGTATATTGGTCAAATTTCAAGAGGGTTACATCTGGATAATTCTTTGTGAAAAATGTTTCAGCTGTTGTTCCCTTTGAAACAATGAGCGTTTTGCCGTTTAATTGTTCAGGTTCAGTAACAAGTGCGCTTTCCGGCGAAACGACACCAAGTGCAACTTTCATGTAAGGTAAAGCAAAGTCAACCTTTTGCGCACGTTCCTCTGTCACCGTGAAATTTGCAAGAATAATATCTACCTTACCTGTCACAAGATATTCTACACGGCTTGCAGGCTCAACAGACATAAACTCAACCTCAACACCTAAATCCTTTGCTATTCTATTAGCAAAATAAACATCATAGCCTTGATAATCACCCTGTGAATCAACATAACCAAATGGTTTTTTATCGCTGAACACGCCTATAATTACTTTTCCGCTTGATTTAATCTGCTCAACACTTCTTGCGGTGGTTTGTGCTGTTGGTTGTTCAGTGGGTTGAGTATTTGCCGCTGGGCTATCGCTTGTACTTATATTGGCACAACCTACCAAATTTAACACTGTCAAACCTACAACTAAAATACTTGCCAATAACTTTTTCATAATAAATCTCCCCTTTAATTAAAGTTAAGAACCTGTGTTCAATAACGTTTGAGCAATGTATGGAGATGTGAAATCATAA
>CAYWBF010000367.1:0-3024 GCA_964456085.1 uncultured Eubacteriales bacterium | reverse complement strand
GCCCTAAGTCCCCTGTGATTATCTTGTCATAATACTCGGGACTGCGGTTAAAATCCTTAAAATGCCTTGTCATTGTATCTACTGCTGATGGCGCCATGGCTGCACCCATATTGTTTTGGTCTTTGATACCCATATCTATAATTTTCCCAATAGTAGCTCCCGTAACATAAGGAGGGCCTCCGTCCTTAGTCAAAACAGCAGAGCCTTCCCCAGTCACCGTCCAGGTAGAGGTCAACGGCCTCTGTGTCCCAAGCTCCAGCGGAAAACGAAACTGCTTTTCAGCAGCGCAGAAATGGCTTGACGCACCAACAACTACGTTTGTTGCAAAGCCGCCATCAATTAATATAGAGCCAAGGACTAACCCCTCCCCAAAGGTAGAGCAAGCACCAAACACACCAAAAAAGGGTATATTCAAGTCCCTTATTCCAAAGGTGCTGGCGATACTTTGGTCTAATAAATCCCCTGATAACACAAAATCAATTTTTTCCGGCACAAGGCCGGATTTTTTTATAGCAAGCTCAAGTCCTTGCTTAACGATTTGGCTTTCTCCCTTTTCCCAACTATCAGCCCCACACAAGGCGTCCTCCAAAATCACGTCAAAGTAGCCCTTTAAAGGGCCTTGACCTTCCTTAGGCCCTACTACGGAGGCGGTAGACAAAATAGAAACGGGGTAATTGTAATATACGGATTGCATTCCTATTTTTTTAAGCATTTGCTACCTCACTTCATTATATAATAAACAATGCCAACTACAACCGATGCCAATGTACCAAAAACAATTACAGGGCCGGCAACAACAAACATTTTTGCACCTACCCCCAGTACATAGCCTTCCTTTTTAAACTCTATGGCAGGAGCGGCTACAGAGTTAGCAAAGCCGGTAATAGGTACAACAGAGCCGGAGCCGGCAAACTTGCCTATTTTGCCATAAACCCCAAGGCCTGTTAAAAACACCCCAAGGAAGATTAGCAAAATAGATGTATACATAGAGGCCTCGTCCTTTGAAAAGCTTTGGCTTATAAAAAAATTATTAATCCCCTGCCCCAGAGTACAAATGGCTCCGCCTACAAAAAACGCCTTAACACAATCTGCAACAAGGTGACTGTTAGGCGACATTTGCTTTACAAGCTGGGAATATTTCTCTTTGCCGTTTTGAGTTTGATCCAAATTAATTCCTCCTTAAAATGCAGTTAGAGCAATTTTCAAAAATTTTAGTCCGGCTTATAAAATCCGCTAACAAAAAAATAAAGCAAGGAACCGGCAGCCTTTCCTACTGCAAGGGCACAAACAATATAAAACAGCCCTTGGTTAATTCTTATTCTCCTTACAAGCACAGGAATAACATTTAAAACCTCTGCTAAGGATGCCGCCAAGCACCCAAAAAATATACCCATAGTAAGACTTAAAATAATAACAAAAATATTATTTAAGCTTACAGACAAATTAAACAGCTCTGCACAGGCACCTGCCACACCGCCTATCATAAGCGCCGTTTCGTACACCTTAATATAGCTGTAGGTTTTGGTTTTTCCTGCAAGCCTAGGCACAATGCCAATCACGGTGATAAAAGCAAATATAGCCCCGGATATGACCACCCCTGAACTAAAGCTGCATAATGCAAAGACCATTTTTTTAAGGAGTACCATCTTGTCCCCTTCTTTCTCTGTCCAGAGCGTCAATTACCGAGTCGGTGACCTCTGTTTCGTAAATGGTCATTTCTACCTCTAAGGGCGTAGGGTCATCGGTAATTTTTTTTCCGGCGAAATGGTTAAAGAAAACCAATATACCCACAGCCAGCCCTATAGAGTAAGGTACGCTTATTAAGGGAGTTTTTTCTACGCTTACATTAAAGAATATTTTGTACAGGTTTTGAAATACAGTTGGTATTTGAGCATCTGTGTGAAAGCTCATTACTGCCGTAGCCGAGCCTGTCATAAGCACCAGACACACAAAAGTAATTTTCGCCCATTTTACCCCTGGGCTGTCATAGCTGTGCACGGGGGCATATTCCACTACTGTGTCCATTTCCCCAAGATTTACTACAGAATAATCGGGATAGCTTTTTTTTATGGCTTTAATAATATCTGTAACCGATATTAAATAATTTTGCTTTTTGCCCTTTTCCAAGCCGTTAAGCTTAATAAGCGACATTTCCTTAACCTTGTCGGCTACGTCTGCTGTAGCTATCACATCGCTTATATGCTTTATCAAAACCTCTTTCTGCTCTGTCAGCGAAACCTTTTTAACCGGTTTTATATAAATATCCAATACTCTCACTATCCTTTATGAAAGTGCCTTGAAAGCTTTTGCCTTTTGTGTCGCTAAGGGCATAAACACCACCCATTAATGCAACGACAAGCAATAAGGCAATTATTAATGTAACAAGTATTTTCTTCATTTTAATCATTTTTATACAACTCCTATCTTTAATATAAAAATAAAAGGACTGCAAAGAAAATTTTTCCTGCAATCCAACATTAAAAAACATTATATAGTCTTGGGGGAGCTACACTTCCCCATCCCCCCTAGTTTAGTCAAAGCTCTCCCGTATAGATTTAAGTACCTTCTTCTCTATCCGTGAAACCTGAACCTGCGACACGCCAATCTCCTTAGCTATTTCCGTCTGTGTTTTATCATAAAAATATCTTAGCAAAATTATTTGCCGCTCCTTAGGGCTTAGCTTGTTAATAATCTGCTTAAGGGTAATAAGCTCAACAAGGTTGTTGTCTGTAGCTTGGCGTTGGTCTAGCTTGTCTATTAAGTAAATAGGCGTTCCGTCTCCCTCATGTATGGTGGAATAAAGTGATTCCACCTCCATAGATGCCTCCAGCGCCATAGCAAGCTCCTCACGCTCCACACCTATCTGCTCGGATATTTCAGAAATAGTAGGTGACTGCCCGGTTTTTTTCAAAGCCATGTCCTGTATATAGTTCGCCTTTTGAGCAATCTCCTTTAAGGGGCGAGCCACCTTTATCTTGCCGTCGTCCCGTATAATCCGCTTAATCTCCCCCATTATCATAGGTA
>CAYWBF010000366.1:0-3039 GCA_964456085.1 uncultured Eubacteriales bacterium | reverse complement strand
TTCCAGCTTGGCATTCATATCCATCACTAGCTGATTTAAGCTGTTAATATATTTATAAACCTGATAGTCCTTGTCTATTTTCTCTCCCCTATCCATATATGGATTTAAAATAATCTCAATACCCTCAAGGTTTATACCTTTTTCCTTAGCAATAAGCAAGGATTCAAGCAGTCTGCCGATAGTATTTTCCCTGTGCCTGCCTATATTAAATTTATTGATAAATCCCTGTAAAATATCATTATCCTCAACCTGATAAAAGCAATCCTCTATGTCCGCAAGCCCTTCCTTCCATTTACATGGAGACATTTTGAAATATTGTTTAAATAGGCTATAGAATGACTTCATGTTAAGTATGCCCACCCGCTGTGCAATCTCCCACATAGAAAGGTCGTCATCTAACAGGTAAGTAAGTATAGCTATAAGCTGTCGGTAAGACACATAGCACTTAAATCCCCAGCCCCCTACCTTCTTCATAAATTGGGAAAAGTAAGCAGCATTCATAAAGAAATTATCCAAAATATCTTGTACAGTAACTCTTTTATGTAGATTATTGAGTATGTATTCTATAATACTGTAATAACGGTGCTGTACTTTAACTGTAGTAAAATCCTCAGATACAACAGTAATTAGCTGGTAGAAGCAGAACAGAAGATGCACAAGATTATGCTCATAAAAAAAACGCTTCTGCTCAGGCGCTTCGTTAGTACACAAGTTATACTGCATTAATAGCAAATCCACTACTACCTTATTAATACGTTCCTTTAAGGGCGGCTTCACTCCAAGAAACTCGTTATAATTCATAAACTCAACATATTCCATTTTTTCAAATATATATTTAAACTCTGCTAGTTTTATTTTTACCGATAAAATATACGCACCTTGGCTCGTGACACTATGTACTACCTTACGGTTAATTATAGTAAACTGCCCCTCACATACTTCTAGCCTACGCTCAACCTTATTTATTTCAATAGACCCTTTGAGTACCAAAATAATCTCTAATTCATCCTTATGATAGTGAGCCTTCTCAGAACAAATATACAGTATAGTCGCTTCGATCCTATTATCCATTCTACAACCTCCCGAAAAATTCCCAAGCTTTTTCAAATGTGCTTAAGCAGTTAAATTTTATGTCATTGCTATTGTATTATGTGATTAGTATTTTATCAATATTAATCGCATAGCAGCTGCAAAAAAAATCGTAGCAATATCTTCCTTATTATATGTAGAGAAAAGATTTCCCATATCTTTTGGTGTAAAGCATTTTTAAATCATATCATACTACCTTATTTCATATAATTTTAAAGATCGAAGAAGTAAGGGAGGGCAATTTCGTGAAGGCATACATCGAAGAAAGGGCCGTAGAAGTTGCAAATTTTATTATTAGAAGCAACGCAACAGTACGTGAAACAGCGAAGAAATTTGGGATAAGTAAATCTACTGTACACATGGTAGTTGTAAAATAGAGCGGTTGATAATATCAGTGAAATAGGCATTTTTAAAGCCCCGGCGTCATTTGGCATCGGGGCTTTTATCTATGTGTAGTTATTAGTAGTGTAATTAGGAAAACATGGAGTCCCATTTTAGGACTTCACTAATCCTTTGCTAAAATGCCTCCTCTTACATTTAATTTTAATTATCCTTTAATATTTTGAATTTTGTTTGATAAAGCAGGAATGATGAGATATAATTATCTTTAACAATAAAAAAAGGCATTGCCATAAAAATGTAACCTACTAATAAGGAGGTTGATAACTTGAACAGTAAATCTGAATATTGGATAGAAATAGCTGAGTATGATTTAGAAACAGCAAAAGCAATGTTACAGACTAAACGCTATTTATATGTAGGCTTTATGTGTCACCAATCCATAGAGAAAGCCTTGAAAGCCGTTATTTCAAAAGACGAAACCGTAGCACCCCCAAAGATGCATGACCTAATCAAGTTGGCAAAGTTAAGTGATATTTATTCTGCAATGAGTGATGAATACAAGGATTTTCTTGAAGTGCTACTACCATTAAACATTGAAGCTCGTTATCCGTCACATAAAGGTGATATAGCAAATTCACTTTACAACATTAAGTGTAAATCATTTATAAGCGGAACGGAGGATTTATTATGCTGGATAAAACATCAGTTATAAAAGCCGCTAAACAGTACGCAAATGAAGTAACCAAAGCATTAAAGCCTTCAGCCATTGTGCTGTATGGCTCATATGCTAAGGATAATGCAAGCGATGAAAGCGATATTGATATTGCCATTATATTCAATGGTTTTAATGGAGATTGGCTTGAAACCTCAACTAAATTATGGCGTTTAAGACGTAGCATAAGTGATGATATTGAGCCTATACTGCTTGATAGCACAAAGGACAAAAGTGGGTTTGTGGATGAGATATTTAAAACTGGACAGGTGATTTATAGTGCCAGCTATAGTGCCTAACGTTAAGCCCGTTTTCATTATTTAGCTTATATTTTTATTGTCTGTATAATGGGGTTAAAACCCGCGCCTTCAGGCGAAACCTTTAGGTCAACCACCTGAAGAAGGATTAAATTCAAGACTTGAGAGAAAATACTCAAGAGGTGAATTTAATGGAGAACTATCGAAAATCGTCACATGCGACATATGACTTAAAATATCATATTGTATGGATAACAAAGTATAGAAAACTTGTGCTATACGGTAAGGTAGGAGAGCGAACCCGAGAGCTAATAAGACAGGTATGCAAAACAAATGAAGTAGAAATATTAGCAGGGCACATAGGAAAAGACCATATCCACTTGCTTGTATCAGTACCGCCGCATCTGTCTGTAAGCAAACTAGTACAATATATTAAGGGTTACAGCTCAAGGAAGCTACTAATGGAATATAAAGAGCTTCAAAAGCAGTATTGGGGAAATCATCTGTGGGCTAGGGGGTACTTTGCGGCTACCACAGGCAATATAACAGATGAAATTATAGTCCAATACATTCAAAATCAAGAAATAGAAGAATCTCAACATGCTGACAATTTCTCTGTTGGCGATAAACTTTAGGCGG
>CAYWBF010000365.1:0-3042 GCA_964456085.1 uncultured Eubacteriales bacterium | reverse complement strand
ACTCCCCTTTCTGTTTTATTTATTATATCCCAGTGAGGGGAGTTTGTATAGATTTCTTCTAAGGGATTGTTTCAAAATTAGTGTCTTACACTTTTAGAATTCACACGGTTCTAGTGGGTTTCTGAAAATGTATAGAGACACTTATTTCTGAACAATCCCTAAGAAACCTTCATTAATACAGCTTTTACCTTAGGTACGGAAATGATTGCTACTGTAAATAGCATCTCCGGCAATATGAAAGACATATTATACCAAGCGGAATAAACAAGTACGTTCATATTCTCCGGCGCAAAGCTGGCGAAAAATATACACCCCGACAAAAAACTCCAAAACCAACGCAGCAGACACCCAACTATGTATCCAGTGTAGAGGCCAGCGCTTTTGTTTTTAAAATTTCTAAACAGTCCTGACAATCCAAGCATAGCAAAAGCTAGAGGATAATCCATAACAAGCTGGACTGGGTGAACTACATATCCATCTAAAATAACCTGCAAAAACCCAAAGGCTGCCCCGGCAGTAATACCCAAGGCAGGGCCGAACCAAAAGCCGATAAGTGAAACAAACAGCATACTGCCGGCAGTAATCGTACCTCCCTGGGGCAAGGCAAACAGTTCCACCTTGGACAAGATTGTGCCGATGGCAATGCAAACCGCTGAGATGGTAAGCATTCTTGCATTAATTGACTTGGTGCTTGAAACATTGGTGTTCATATAAACTACCTCCATAAAATATAAGTAAGTTTGGGGGAGCTGTACTCCCCAAAACCCCCTAGCATAAAAAAAGGGAAGCGCCAACAATACAGCGCTTCCCATTAAACACATAAATTTAATGTTCTTCCCTACGTTGGCATTATCCAAATCAGGTTCAAGGGTCGAAGTTTACACTTCCTCTCAGCCTGTACACAAGCTCCCCTATGGCAATTAAAAAAATTGCTCAAATATTTAATTCCCTATACTTTACCATAATAATTAATTTTATGCAATCCCCAATTTTGCAAAAATTTTTTAAGACGTGCTAATTTGACAAGCTCTTACATATATGTGATTAATTCGATATATAACGACAATAAACAGCAAAAAAATTGCATATAAAAATGCGAATTATGGCGCTATTTGTTGTGCGAAAAACATTGCTATTTGTATTTTTATTGCCTATAATTTTATAAAAAGGAATTATTTGGAATACCAAATAACCCTAGGATTTGTAAGAAATAACTATTCATATGGTTTTCCATATTCCGCCTAAAGCATACAATAATTTTAGGCATATGTGAAGCTTGTTTCTTCAAAATCCCCTAATTAAATTTACGGAGGAGAAATATGAGCGATAATAAAATTAAGGTTCTTTTGGCAGATGACAATGTAGAATTTTGTGATGTGGTAAGTAATTTTTTGGGCAAGCACGAGGATATTGAGATAGTTGGGGTGGCCCACGACGGAATCGAGGCTTTTGAAAAAATTCAAACCTATATGCCTGATATTGCAATAATTGATGGGATTATGCCTAGGCTGGATGGCCTTGGTGTGCTTGAAAGAATTTACGACAAGGAAAGGCAGGCTTACGCCCCTACATGTATTATGCTGTCAGCTCTATCCTCAGAAAAGGTTACTCAAAAGGCTCTGGAGCTTGGGGCAGAATATTATTTTGTTAAACCATTTGACATGGACGCGCTGCTTTTTAGAATAAGGCTTCTTAAATCTAGCACAGAAAAAAAATTCCAGCTTGGTCAACAAGCCGGGACAGGTGAGGGGCTAAGGTCGTCTAAGCTGTTCAGCCTAGAAACAAAGGTTACAAATATATTGCATGAGATTGGAGTACCGGCACATATAAGAGGCTACCACTACATGCGAGAAGCTATTCTCATTGCAATAGATGATTTAGATGTATTGAACTACATCACCAAGGAGCTGTACCCAACCATTGCCAAAAAGTGCAACACTACCCCTAGCCGTGTGGAGCGCGCCATACGTCATGCCATTGAGGTTGCTTGGAGTAGGGGTAAGGTAGATGCCATAGATGCCCTTTTCGGCTACACAGTAAGCAACAACAAGGGCAAGCCCACGAATAGTGAATTTATAGCTCTTATTGCCGACAGGCTTAGATTAGAGCTAAAAGCTAGTTAAGCTAAGGTTTTAACTGGCAATTACGTTGTTACCTTCTTTCTCAAAATAAAAGGTAAAAAAGCAATGAAAAAACCGACCCTCGCAGGTCGGTTTTTTCAATAAAGAGAAGGTATTTTTATGGGGTTTACAGTGTTACATTTTTTGGGGGGATGTAATAACTGTAAAATGTGAAAAAACTTGGGGGGGTTTTCACATTACTTATTATAACACAATTTCACCATAAGTGTGCATAAACTTTTAAATGTTTTGCACAAAATTTTGTATATTTTTTTAGTAATGATTTTGGGAAGGCTTAAAGAAATATGCCATTGTGTTTAAAATTTCCCCTAAAATTTTGGTTAATATTTAGTGGATGATATTTAACTTCCGTAGTCCTCCAGAAGCTTTATAAGCTCGTCCTCGTTTGAAACTTCAATGCCGCTTTTAAGCTTTTCCTGTACCTCGGGGGAGTAGGATTTAATAGGCATGTTTGTTAGCTCCTTCAAGGTTGTCTCCTCGCCTTTTTTGTTATAGACGGCTATGAAGCCGGAGGATTCTCCTATTAGAAATTTTTCTTCTGCCACCGGCTCAACATTAGCGCGGAGAACAATTTCGCTTTCCGAAAACTGAACGAGCTTCCATTTGGCGAAAAATCTTTCCGCTTCCTTTTCGTCAAGACCAAGCATATAATCCTTGGCGTTTTCGGTGGTGCGTTCCGTTCTGTTTTCGCCTTCATAATAGTATTCATAGACGATTTTGGTGCTTGGGCGAATCTTTGGAGCTTCGGCAGCCACCTCTCCGGCAGCAACTTCCTCTACGCCACCGTTTAGTGCTTCCGCAGCAATTCCGGCAAGACGGTCTGATTCATTTATTTTATTTTTTGAGTTAAAATAAAGAGACCCTGCAAAAATTGACAACACACAAACAACTACTAATCCCA